>CAJFUT010000069.1 GCA_904420255.1 uncultured Angelakisella sp.
GAGGCCGGGGACCGGCACCAGCCCCCAGAACAGGAGGGCGAACAGGAGATAGGCCGCCGCCCCCAGGCCGCAGAGAACCAGCACCCCTGCCGCCGCGCCCTTCCGCAGGCGGAAAGCCCCCTCCGCCAGGGGAACCAGGAAAAGCCAGGCCAGGGCGTAGCCCAGCAGGAGGAAAAAGACGGGGCGGAGGGTGGCGTGGAAGATATTCCGGGGCATGGGGTCGAAGGCCTCCACAGCAAGGCGGTCAAAATAGGGGGTCCCTACCCCGTAAAGGAGGCCGGAAACCCCGCAGAGGGCGAGGCAGACAAAATCCAACGGGCGGCTTTGTTTCATGGCGTCCCCTCCGAAAAATCGTCGAAGATAAATACTATTTTTAAACTATTTATATCAATATTATATAATATACCCATAACTTTGTCAATGCAGCATTGCAATCCGCAAAAGCGCAAAAAGCGAAAACCGCCGCCCCCGGGCCGTTCGGTCTTGGGGGCGGCGTTCTGTTCTGCGGGCGGGTTCGCCCGGTTATTTTTCCTTTTTCTCCTCGGCCTTTTCCGGGTCGGGGGCGGGCTCGGCCCTGCGGACGGTGGCGGCCACAATGCGCCGGTCCTCGATGCGCTCCACATGGATGTGGAGGCCGTAGGCTTCCACGTCCACCACCGCGCCGTCCTTGGGGATGGTGTGGAGGCGGCTGAACACCAGCCCCCCCAGGGTGTCGAAGTCCAGGTCTTCGGGCAGGTCCACCCCGATGACCTCCGCCACCTCCTGGATGTCGGCGGTGCCGCTGACCCGCCAGAGGCCGGGCTCCAGCTCCTCGATCTCCGCCGGCTCGGCGGGGTCGAATTCGTCGTAGATGTTCCCCACAATCTCCTCCAGCAGGTCCTCCATGGTGACCAGGCCGGCGGTGTCGCCGTATTCGTCGATGACAACGGCGATGTGGATTTTCTTGGACTGCATATCCTGCATCAGGGAGGTGGCCTTGAGGGTGTCGGGCACGAAATAGGCCGCCCGCAGCAGCTCCGAAAGGGGCTTGGGGCTTCCCCCCATCCGGTCCAGGAGGAACTCCCGGGCGTTGAGGATGCCCAGGACGTCGTGGATGTCCTCCCCGTAGACCGGGTAGCGGGAAAGGCCGGTTTCCCGGATGGTCCGCTGGATCTCGTCGTCGGTGGCGTCGATGGGGAAGGCGGTGATATCCGAAACGTGGATCATCACATCCCGGACCATGTCGTCCCCGAACTCAAAGACGTTCTGGATCCATTCCTTCTCCTCGCTCTCGATGGCGCCCCGGGCCTCGCCCATGTCCACCATCATCCGGATCTCCTCCTCGGTCACCGGCTCCTCTTCGGCTTCCACCTTCATGTGCAGCAGGCGGAGCATCCCGTTGGTGGAGGCGGAAAGGAGCCAGATCACCGGGCGCATCACAAAGGCCACGGCGGACACCACCCCGCAGGCGAACCGGGCCACCTCCAGGGGCTTCTGCATGGCGATGCGCTTGGGGGTCAGCTCCCCCAGCACCAGGGTGAAATAGGAAAGGATCAGGGTGATGACGATGACCGCCAGCACATCCAGCACCTGCATGGGCAGCACCTGGAAGCCCAGGCCGTTGTAGACCCAGTTCACCAGGGGGTCGGAAAAGTTCTCGGCGGCGAAGGCGCTGCCCAGGTAGCCCGCCAGGGTGATGCCGATCTGGATGGTGGAAAGGAAGCCGGAGGAATCCTCCACCATCTTGAGGAGGCGGGGGGCCTTCTTATCCCCCTCCTCCGCCAGCATTTTCAGCTTGGTGGGGTTGAGGGAGATGACGGCGATCTCGGTCATGGCGAAAAAGGCGTTGAGGGCCAGAAGCGCCACCTGCAAAAGCAATTGTCGGGGAATACTGTCCAAAAAAATTCTCTCCTTCCAAAAATTCGGTTCCCGCTTTCTATATGGTCAGATCACGGCGGAGGATGGGACGCCGGGGCCTCGGGCGCGCAAAAAGGCACAGCCTCCCGCCGTCGCCGGTGGCAGGCCATGCCTCGGTTCTGTCAAATAACGGATACTCGCCAGGGTGCGCGTCGCCGCTGTCCGGGTCGTCCATACTCTGCTGTGCTTCCTCCTGCAATCATAGATCAATTTCTAATTATAGTACTTCCCGGGGCGGTTGTCAATGGGGGCCCTGGGAGGCGGGGTCCTGGCCGCCCGCCGGGTCCAGGCCCACCAGGCGGAGGAACCGTTCCACCAGGTCCGGCGGATACCGGCGGTCCAGCAGGAGGTAAGGGACGTCCCACCGCCGGCAGCCCTCCAGGAGGGCCGCGTTCTCCCGGATCAGCAGCTCCGGGGTGCAGTCCGAGTCGTCCAGGCGGTTTTCAATATCCCGGGCGTGGGCCAGGATGGCGGGGAAGCAGCGGCGGATGTAGTCTTGGGAAAAGATCAGGAAGCCGCAGCGGATTTTCCGGAGGTAGCGGCCTTCCAGGCCCTCCCGCCAGCGGAAGGGGATGTAGCACCCCTCCAGGATCAGGTTCTGGCGGTTTTCCACCGCCGTTTTGGACATTTCCCGGAGGATGGGCCAGAGCCGCCGGGTCAGGGCTTCGTCGTCCTGGGGGGTGAGGGGAAGCTCCCCGCTGCGGATAAGGCCCATCTTCAGGTGGTCGATGGAAAGGCAGGGGAAGGCCAGCCGCTCCACCAGCCGCTGGGCCAGGAGGGTCTTCCCGGTGTGGGAGCCGCCCCCGATCAAAAGGACCATTCCGTCCGCCTCCTTTCCGCCCCGGCCGGGGCTTTCCGCCATTATAACACCCCGGGGAGGGCGGGGCAAGGGGGCCGCCCCCGGACTTTTTCCGGGGGCTGTTCCATTTTTGCCCCGGACGTGGTACAATAAACTGTCAAGAACTGCTGCGTCAAGGAGGGCCCTTATGTCTTTCCCCAAGGAGAATATCCGCAATTTCTGCATCATCGCCCACATCGACCACGGCAAGAGCACCCTGGCCGACCGCATCCTGGAGGCCACCGCCTCGGTTTCCCAGCGGGAGATGGAGGAACAGATCCTGGACAACATGGAGCTGGAGCGGGAGCGGGGCATCACCATCAAGGCCCGGGCGGTGCGGCTGTACTACGACGCCGACAACGGCCAGCGGTACCAGTTCAACCTCATCGACACCCCCGGCCACGTGGACTTCAACTACGAGGTGAGCCGCTCCCTGGCCGCCTGCGAGGGGGCGGTGCTGGTGGTGGACGCCAGCCAGGGCATCGAGGCCCAGACCCTGGCCAACACCTACCTGGCGGTGGACCACGGCCTGGAGGTGGTGCCGGTGATCAACAAGATCGACCTCCCCGCCGCCGACCCGGACCGGGTGGCCCACGAGGTGGAGGACGTCATCGGCATCCCCGCCCTGGACGCCCCCCGGATCTCGGCCAAAAACGGCGTCAATATCCACGAGGTGCTGGAGCGGATCGTCACCGACATCCCCGCCCCCAAGGGGGAGGACGAGGCGCCCCTGCGGGCCCTGATCTTCGACTCGGCCTACGATTCCTACAAGGGGGTCATCGTCTATGTCCGGGTGATGGAGGGCTCGGTGCGCCCCGGCATGGCCATCCGGATGATGGCCACCGGCGCCCGGTTCGACGTGGTGGAGGTGGGCTCCATGGGGGCCACCAGCCTCCAGCCCGCCCAGGAGCTCTGCGCCGGGGAGGTGGGGTACATCACCGCCTCCATCAAGACGGTGCGGGACACCCGGGTGGGCGACACCGTCACCGGGGATGAAAACCCCGCCCCCGAGGCCCTTCCCGGCTACCGGAAGGTGAACCCCATGGTGTTCTGCGGCATCTACCCCGCCGACGGCGCCAAGTACCCCGACCTGCGGGACGCCCTGGAAAAGCTCCAGCTCAACGACGCCGCCCTCTCCTTCGAGCCGGAAACTTCGGCGGCCCTGGGCTTCGGCTTCCGGTGCGGCTTCCTGGGCCTCTTGCACCTGGAGATCATCCAGGAGCGGCTGGAGCGGGAATACAACCTGGACCTGGTCACCACCGCCCCCAGCGTGGTCTACCGCCTCACCCTCACCAGCGGGGAAACGGTCTACATCGACAACCCCACCAATTACCCCGACCCCGGCACCATCGCCGGGGCGGAGGAGCCCTACGTGAGGGCCAGCATCTTCACCCCCACGGAATATATCGGGGCCATTATGGACCTGTGCCAGGGCCGCCGGGGTATCTACAAGGACACCAAGTATCTGGATACCGACCGGGTGGAGCTCCACTACGACCTGCCCCTGGCGGAGATCATCTACGACTTTTTCGACGCCCTCAAATCCCGCACCCGGGGCTACGCCAGCTTTGACTACGAGCTGGCGGACTACCGCCCCAGCCGCCTGGTGAAGCTGGACATCCTCCTCAACGGGGAGATGGTGGACGCCCTCTCCTTCATCGTCTTTGCCGACAACGCCTATCCCCGGGCCCGGAAGATGGCGGAAAAGCTCAAGGAAAACATCCCCCGGCAGCTCTTCGAGGTGCCCATCCAGGCGGCGGTGGGGGGGAAGATCATCGCCCGGGAGACGGTGAAGGCCATGCGCAAGGACGTGCTGGCCAAGTGCTACGGCGGCGACATCACCCGCAAGAAGAAGCTGCTGGAGAAGCAGAAGGAGGGC
>CAJFUT010000070.1 GCA_904420255.1 uncultured Angelakisella sp.
ATACTCCAAAAGGAAAAGGTCAAATCGGCGCTGATCGTCACCGACCAGGGGATCGTGTCAAACGGGCTGACCGAACCGATTGTAAAGGCTTTGGAAGCCTCAAAAACAGCCTATACGGTATATGACAAGACCCGCCCCAATCCGACTGTCGATAACGTTGAGGAGGCATATTCCCTCTACCGCGAAAAGGGCTGCGGCTGCCTCATCGCCGTGGGCGGGGGCTCTTCCATGGACTGCGCAAAGGCGGTGGGGGCAAAGGCGGCATACCCCAAAAAGAGCATCGGGGAAATGAAGGGGGTTTTAAAGGTTCTGCGTCCCCTGCCCACTTTGATCGCGGTCCCCACGACGGCGGGCACAGGCAGCGAGGTGACCCTGGCGGCGGTGATCACCGACAGCCAAAAGCACGATAAATACGCCCTGATGAGCTTCCCCCTGATCCCCCATTACGCCGTTTTGGACCCGGCCCTGACCTACTCGCTGCCCCGGTCCCTGACGGCCACCACGGGGATGGACGCCCTGACCCACGCGGTGGAGGCGTATATCGGCCGCTCCACCACCCGGGAAACCAGGCGCCTTGCCCTGGAGGCGGTAAAGCTGGTGTTTCAAAACATCGAGGCGGCCTATCGGGACGGCCAGAACCGCGAGGCCAGGGAAAATATGCTCCACGCCGCCTACAAGGCGGGGGTGGCCTTCTCCAAATCCTATGTGGGATACATCCACGCTGTGGCCCACTCCCTGGGCGGCCAGTACGGGACGCCCCACGGCCTCGCCAACGCGGTGATCATGCCCTATGTGCTGGAAGCCTACGGTGAAACGATTTACGGAAAGCTCCACCGGCTCGGCGTCGCGGCGGGGGTGTCCGCCCCGGAGCAGGCCGATCAGGACGCCGCAAAGGCTTTTATCGCCGCCATCCGGGAATTGAACCGGAACATGGGCATCCCGGAAAAAATAGAAGGGATCAAAGAAGAGGACATTCCCGCCATGGCCCGCCACGCGGAGAAGGAAGCCAATCCCCTCTATCCCGTTCCCAAGCTGATGACGGCCAAGGAGCTGGAAAGCTTTTATTACCAAATTGCAGATTGGAGTGAAAACAATGACCGCCAGTGAAATACAGGCCCTGCTGGAAAAACAGCGGGAATATTTTCTCAGCGGCGCCACCATCCCGGTGGAATTCCGCATCGCCCAGCTCAAAAAGCTTTATGACGCCGTCAAAAGCCGCGAGAAGGAGATCAGCGCCGCCCTGACAGCCGACCTGGGCAAAAGTTATTATGAAGGTTTCATGTGCGAGACCGGCCTGGTGCTGTCCGAAATTTCCTATCTGATCCGCCATACAAAGGGGTTCGCCAGAAGGAAAACGGTCCGCACGCCCCTGGCCCAGTTCCCCTCCCACAGCTTCAAGCAGCCCGTCCCTTACGGGAACACCCTCATTATGAGCCCCTGGAACTATCCCCTCCTTTTGACGTTGGAGCCCCTTGCGGACGCCATCGCCGCGGGCAACACCGCCATTGTCAAGCCCAGCGCCTATTCCCCCGCCACAAGCGGCATCATCCAGAAAATCATCGCCCAGTGCTTCGCCCCCGAATATGTGGCGGTTGTCACCGGCGGCCGGGCGGAAAACTCGGCGCTGCTGGAGCAGAAGTTTGATTTTGTCTTCTTCACCGGCAGCCAAGGGGTGGGCAGGGAGGTGCTGCGGCACACCGCCGAATACCTGACCCCCGCCGTTCTGGAGCTGGGGGGCAAAAGCCCCTGCATCGTCGACGCCAGCGCCAACATCAAGCTGGCGGCCAGGCGGATCGTATTCGGGAAATATCTCAACTGCGGCCAGACCTGCGTCGCCCCCGATTATATCCTCTGCGAAAGCTCGGTGAAGGAAGAATTCCTTTCGGAGGTTGTCAAGGAGATCAAGCGGCAGTACGGCGAGCGGCCGCTGGAAAACAAGGATTACGGCAAGATCATCAACGAAAAGCACTTTAAGCGCCTCTGCGGCCTCATCGACGGCAGCAAGGTGGTTTTCGGGGGGGAAGCCAATCCCGAAACCAATCAGATCGCCCCCACGGTGATGGACGGCGTAACAGCCGGGGACGCGGTGATGGGGGAGGAAATCTTCGGCCCCATCATGCCGGTGCTCTCCTTTGACAATTTCGAAAACCTGGTGAAGGAGCTGAAGAAGCAGCCCAAGCCCCTGGCCCTGTATCTTTTTTCCAGCAATAAAAAGCATATCCAGGCGGTCACCACCCAGCTTTCCTACGGCGGCGGCTGCATCAACGACGTTGTGATCCATCTCGCCACCAGCGAAATGGGCTTCGGCGGCGTGGGCGAAAGCGGCATGGGAAGCTATCACGGCAAGGATGGGTTTGACGCTTTTTCCCATTACAAGTCCATTGTGGACAAAAAGGTATGGCTTGATCTGCCCATGCGCTACCAGCCCTATCAAAGCAAGCTTTACGAGACTCTTTTGCACATATTCCTGAAATAATGAGGTTGGGCGGGGAAATCCCGCCGGAAGCGGCAGCCGTTTGGAGCCGCCTGCAAAGAGGACAGACCGACCACATCCGCCGCCAAGCAAGGGCCTGGAGCCGCATCCCGCTCCGGGTCCTTTTCTTTGCCGCCGGCCCGCGCCCGCGTCCGGGGGAGACCGGGAGGGACAGGGCTTTTCCAAGGGATTGCGCCAACAGCCACAAGAATTGTCTGTATCAATTCGGGGGTAAATCCCCCGGGCTGGAGCGGCACATTTATTTGTGTGCCTGTTCCGGATGGAGTCCCTTTCAGGAAAAATTCAGCGCATATGTATTGACATTGTGTCAGAACTGTGCTATGGTTTGGTTAATGACACTGTGTCAGAACTTTTGGGAAATCGTCACGCAAGCTGTAAAGGGAGGATTTTGGGAATGAAGTCAAAGGTCTATTTTACACGGGAAATCGCCCCGGAGAAAGTCGTTGAGCTGTACCGGGCCCTGGGGGTGGAGCTGCCCGGCAAGGTGGCGGTGAAGGTCCATTCCGGGGAGAAAGGCAACCAGAATTTCCTGCGGCCGGAGTTCTGGAAGCCCATGGTGGAGGCGGTCCACGGCACCGTGGTGGAGTGCAACACCGCCTATGGCGACGCCTCCGGCGGCGTGCGGGACCATACCGAGTCACACCTCAAGCTCCTGGAGGAGCATGGCTGGACCAAATATTTCGATGTGGATCTGATGGACGCCGAAGGCCCGGATGTGGTCTGGCCCATCCCAAGGGGGAAAATCCTCAAGGAAAACCATCTGGGGAAGAACATCGTAAACTATGACTCCATGCTGGTGCTGGCCCACTTCAAGGGCCACCCCATGGGCGGCTACGGCGGAGCCCTGAAACAGCTGGCCATCGGCTGCGCCAGCGCCAAGGGCAAGGCCCTGATCCACTCTGCCGGCAGGACCGACGACCGCTTCAAGACCTGGGAGCAGCACGCCAGCCCCGTGGCCTTCCCCGAGG
>CAJFUT010000071.1 GCA_904420255.1 uncultured Angelakisella sp.
GCCCTGCTGATCCCCCTGGCGGACCAGAAGAACCAGGGAAACCTGCGGGCGGAAACCACCCTGGCCGTCCTCTACGCCGCCGGGGCGGACCAAAGCCCCGCCCTCCGGAACCGCTACCAGGGCCCCGAGGGAGAGGAGCGGCTCAGCCGGGTCCGGCTCTGGGGCGGCCCCGCCGGGGCCTTCTTCCCCGATGCCACGTTCCGCCTCCAGTTCTTCTCCTCCTTCCCCCATGTGGAGCCCCAGCGGCTGGAGCAGCTGGCCGGGAACGCCGTCTACAGCGCCTCCCACCGGAGCCCCAGCACCTGCAACCTTTTCTGGGCCAAGTGCCTGCCCCCCCTGCTGGAGCGGGGCGGCCCCGGGGCCGGGAAGGGCGGCAGCGCCGCCCAGGACATCGCCGGCGGCATCACCAAGTTCAAACGGGGGCTGGCCAGCATCCTGGACACCCTGGGCAAATAAAAAACTTTCCCCGCCGGGAAGCGTCGCCGCCAGGCGCCGCCTCCCGGCTTTTTTGCCGCGCGAAAACAGCCCGCGGGCCGTCCGGCCATGAAGTTTTGCACACTTTTTTCCGGGCGCGGAAAATTTTTTCCTTTATCATAAAACCATCGGGGCGGGAACGGTGTCTGATAGGTGCAGCCGGAAGATAACATCCCCCCGGCAGGATCAAACCATTCCGACGGAAGGGGTGTCAAAGGAATGTGCAGAAATGACAGAAGGGCCGACTGGCTGGACGGGATGGCGATGGGGTACTTCGTCGTCATCGTCCTGGGTATCCTGTTTTTCCTCGGCAAGCTGGCGGTGCTGGCGGTCTGGCACATCTGCCGGTGGCTGTGGGCCCGGGTCCGGCCCCACTTCAAAAGCCTCTGCCGGCGCTGGGCCGCCAGGCTCCGGGCATAGCCTTCCCCTTGGCATCCCGTTTTGAGAAAGGAGTCCTAATGATGAAAGAACAGCTGAAAAAATCCATAGCCTTGGTCCTGGGCCTCGCCATGGCCGCCTCCCTGGCCGCCTGCGCCGGGGCGCCCGTCCCCGCCGGGAGCGGCGCCGGGGAGGAAATCCCCTTTTCCCAGTCCTCCTCCCGGTCCGCCTCCTCCGGCGCTTCCTCCCAGAAGTCCCAGGCGGAGGCCGGCGGGGAAGCCAAGGAAGAATCGGAAAAGGAGCCCGCTCCCTCCTTCCAGGGCAGCTCCGCCTCCGGTGCCTCCCAGCCCGGCGGGAAGGCCCAGACCACCACCTCCACCCAAACCACCGCCTCCGCCCAGTCCGGCAGCCAGAAGACCTCCGGCGGCGCCTCCCAGTCCGTCCCCCAGCCCGGCTCCGGGAACGGTTCGGGAAGCGGCTCCGGCTCCAATTCCGGGGACCAGGGCCAAAAGGAGGAATCCGCCGGAGGCGGCGCCTCCCAGCCTTCTCAGCCGGAAGAAGACAAGACCCAGCAGGAGCAGCAGGGCTCCCAGAGCCAGGATTCCCAGGTCCAGGGCGCCCAGTCCCAGCAGAAGCCCTCCCTGGACACCGAAGCCTACGCCCAGGAGGTGTTCCGGCTGGTGAACGTCCAGCGGGCCCAGAACGGCCTCACCTCCCTGGCCTGGTCGGAGGACATCGCCCAGGCGGCCCAGGTCCGGGCCAGGGAGCTGGTGGAGCTGTTCTCCCACACCCGCCCCGACGGCTCCAAATGCTTCACCGCCCTGGATGGCATCGGCTACCTGGCCGCGGGGGAGAATATCGCCAAGGGCTACCGGGACCCCGACGCGGTGATGGAGGGCTGGATGAATTCCCCCGGCCACCGGGCCAACATCCTGGGGGCGGGCTACCAGTCCATGGGTGTGGGATGCTATGAGGAAAACGGCACCCTCTACTGGGTGCAGCTCTTCGCCAGGACGACCCTGGACGGCTCCGGCAGCTCCCAGGAGGATGGGGAGGGCAGCGGCGCCCCCGTCCAGCCCGAGGAACCCGAGGAGCAACCCGAGCCCGAGGAACAGCCTGAGCCTGAGGAACAGCCCGAGCCTGAGGAACCCGAAGATCAGCCCGAGCCTGAGGAACAGCCCGAGGAACCTGCCGGCGGCGGCCGGGAGCCGGACCACTTTGACCTTGCCAACTACGCCCCCACCTCCCCCATGACCCGGGAGGAAGCCGCGGCCGCCGGCCACTGCCTCCTCTTTATCGACAGCGAAACCGGCAAGCCCTGCCGGTACCACTGCCACGAAACCACCATCCTCTACGGCTTCGAGGAGGTGGAACAGCCCACCGGCAAGTATGTATACAACTGCTCCACCTGCTCCGAAAACCTGGGGCAGCCGGTGCGCTACTGCTACGAGGACGGACAGGTTTACGTCTGGAACCCCTGACCGGGCCCATCGGAGCCGAACATCTCCCGCAAGCGGCTGAGGGCCGTCCCGCCGGACGGCTTTCAGCCGCTTTTCCAGGCCGTTCCCCTGCTGGAAATTTTGTATGCAAAAAACAATTCTTGACAAAAACTCCGCCCCTGAAATATAATCATATCTGTCGTGATTTGTCAGAATTTGCCACGGCCTGCCCCGGCGGGGGGGCGGGCGGGGCCCCATCGAAAGGCAGGCGGAATATGAACTTTGGAGAGCGTCTGAACCATATCCCGGCGCGGTGCGCCATCCTCTGCGCCGGCTTTGCCGTCATGGCCTTCGGCATCGCCTTTTCCATCAAGGCGGGCCTGGGGACCTCCCCGGTTTCCAGCGTGCCCTATGTGGCCTCCGCCATCTCCGGGCTTTCGGTGGGGACCACCACCATCCTGGTCAACACCCTCTTCGTGGTGTTCCAAATCCTGCTGCTGCGCCGGCGGTACCAGTGGATCCAGCTTCTCCAGATCCCCGCCGCCGTCCTCCTGGGGGTGATGATCGACCTGGGGGGCGCCGTCATCGCCGGCATCCCCTGCCAGGGCTACCTCCAGCGGTGGGCCCTCTGCGCCGTGGGGATTGTCCTGGTGGGGGCGGGGGTCGGCATCGAGGTGATGGCCAAGCTGGTGACCACCGCCGGGGAAGGGCTGGTCCTGGCCATCTGCCAGGTGGCCCCGGTAAAATTCGGCAATATGAAGATTATTTTTGACCTTTCCCTGGTCAGCCTCGCCATCGCCGCCTCCCTCCTCTGGTTCGGAAGGCTGGAGGGGGTGGGGGAGGGGACGGTGGCCGCCGCCCTCTGGGTGGGCCTGGTGGCAAAGCTGCTGGCCGCCCCCATGAGGCGGCTTGAGGAAACCTTCCTGAAATGAATCAAAACAGCGCCTCCGCCAGCGGGCTTCACCGCGGCGGGGGCGCCGCCTTTCCCCGGCGGCTTGACCTTTACACCTGCCTGTGGCATCATAGAACCAGCAAGGGGCCCCAGGCCCCGGAAAGGGAGGAAAAAGGATGCTTTACAAAACCCGCTTTCCCTCCCCGGTGGGGGAGCTGACCCTGGCCGGGGACGGGGAAGCCCTGGCCGGCCTCTGGATGGAGGGGCAGGCGTACTTCCCGGCGGAGCTGCTGGAGGGGGCCGCCCCCGGGGAGGGGCTGGAGGCCCTGGAGCGGGCCGGGGACTGGCTCCGGCGGTACTTTGCCGGGGAGCGCCCCCGCCCCGGCGAGCTGCCCCTCCGGCCCCAGGGGAGCCGGTTCCGGCAGCTGGTGTGGCAGGCCCTCTGCCGCATCCCCTACGGGGAGGTGACCACCTACGGCGCCATCGCCGCCCAAATCGCGGCGGAAACCGGGCGGCGGACCTCGGCCCGGGCGGTGGGGGGCGCCGTGGGCCATAACCCCATCTCCATCATCATCCCCTGCCACCGGGTGGTGGGGGCCGGGGGGAGCCTCACCGGCTACGCGGGAGGGCTGGAGCGGAAGGCCTTCCTCCTCCGGCTGGAGGGGGCCCTCCCCAAGGAATAAGGGAACCGGGCAGAAAAGCGCGGGGGCGTCCTTTCGGATCCCCCCGCGCTTCCTTTTTCCCTTGCGGGCCCCGCCCCGGGCGGGGGAGGTTACGGCCCCTTCCGCACCGGCAGGCGGATGACGGTTTTCAGCTTTTCCGGCCGGGCCCGCCGGGGGTCGCTGAGGTAGATTTCGTGATGGCGGCGGGCTTCGCTGTAATCCAGGGAGTACCCCTGGGCCCGGGCGTATTCCTCCATGGCCCGGATGGTTTCCCCCTCGCTGTCGTAGGGGCCCAGGTGCATACACTGGACGCAGAGCCCCTCCTCATAGGGGAACCGCTTCACCCGGGAGCAGTCCAGCTTCTTTTTCTCCCCCGCCTCCCGGACGGCCCGGTCAAAGGCCTCCCCGGTGACAAATTCCGGCAGCCGGATGAGGGCGGTCCACCGGAACCGCTCCTTGCGGGCCAGGTCCACCCCGCCGGGCCCCTCCATCTGCCACAGCCCCTCCAGGGGCGGCACCACATAGTCGAAATACCCCTCCGGCCGGGAGGCCCCCAGCTTGCTCATCTTGATGGTGTAGGCCACGGCGTAGAGGAGGCCGACGGCGGCCTTGTAGTCCCCGCCCTCCCGGTTGGGGTCCCCCCGGCCCTCCACCGCCAGGAACTCCATGGCGGGGATGGCCGCAATGCCCGGCGCCCTGGGGGGAAGATAATACTCCGGGTAGGCTTTCTTATAGTCAAAGGGCATGGTCATTTCCTCCTTTTCCCCGGCGGCGGGCTCCCCAGGGCCTCCCGGGTGATCCGGGCCAGGGCGGCCATGGTTTCCCGGCAGTCCGGGTCCTCCACCAGGATGTAGTCCCTGGCCCCCTCATAGGGCGGGGCCTTGGGCAGCTGGGGGAAGGCCGCCTCCCCCTGGGGGGTGGCCTTCACAAAAAGCTGGTCATCGCAGATGACGGCGAAGAAAACCCCGTCGCAGAAAAGGCCGTATTCCCCGAACATCTTCCTGGCCCGGATTTCCCCGGCCCCCTCCAGCTGCTCCAGGATGTAGTCCACAAAGCTCTTGTCCGACGCCATGGTCATTCCCCCTTTCGGTACCGCTCCGCCAGCCGGGCCCCCAGCCGGCCCAGCTCCTCCCGCAGCTCCGGCGGCTCCAGCAGCTCCGCCCCCTCCCCGAAGGTCAGCAGCCAGGGAAGGGCGCTGTCCCGGCTGGGGAAATCCCAGGTGAACCGCAGCCTGCCGTCCGGCTCCCGGGTGAAGCTGTCCGCCCCGTATTCCTCCACCAGCCGCCACTTGCAGCCGGGGTCAAAGAGAGCCGTCACCCGGCAGCCCCCCGGGAAGACCCGCCCCGGGTCCAGGTCCGGGAGGGGCGCCTGCCGGGGCCGGAAGGCCTCCCCCGGGGCAAGGCCGGTGATGCGGTTCAGCTTGAAGAGGCGGAAATCCTGCCGGGCCAGGCAGAAGGCCCAGACATACCAGGCGGACCAGTGGAACACCAGGAAATAGGGCTCCGCCTCCCGGGCCGATTCCCCCTTGGGGGAGCAGTAGGTGAAGCGGATGGTGCGCCGGGAAACCTCAAACCGGGCCGCCAGCTCCGGCGCGGTGACCCGTTCCCGCTGGAGCAGGATGGAGAGGATGCCGATGAGCCGTTCGGTTTTCATCCCTTCCCCTCCTTCCGCCCCCAAAGGGGCCTGGTATCATCACCTATATTGTATCACGGAAACCTGACAGCTGTATGTCCGGTTTCCCAAAGGCTTCTTGCTGAAAGGCGGAAAAAATGCTATGATGGCGGTGCCGGGCCCGCCGGACGGGACCCCGGCATCCCAATATCCCAAGAATGGGGAGGAGAACTGTTATGAATCAAAGCCAAGGGATCATCCGCAGGGAAACCCCCGCCGACCGCCGGGAGGCGGAGCAGCTCACCCGGGAGGCCTTCTGGAACGTATACCGGCCCGGCTGCACCGAGCACTATGTCCTCCACGTCCTGCGGGACGACCCCGCCTTCGTGCCGGAGCTGGACCTGGTGATGGAGAAGGACGGCCGGCTCATGGGGCACATCATGTATATGCGGGCCAGGATCCTGGGGGACGACGGCCGGGAGCTGCCGGTGATGACCTTCGGCCCCATCAGCATCCATCCGGACTTCCAGGGCCGGGGCTATGGGAAGCGGCTTTTGGATTTCTCCATGGAGCGGGCCAGGGAGCTGGGGGCGGGGGCCCTCTGCATCGAGGGCAATCCCGGCTTTTACGGCAAATCCGGCTTCGCGGCGGCCGCCGCCCGGGGGATCCGCTGCCACGGGGAGCCCGAGGGCCAGGAAAACCCCTACTTCCTGGTGAAGGAGCTGAAGGAAGGGTTCCTAGCGGGCGTCACCGGGGTTTACTTCACCCCGGCGGGATACTTTGTGGACGAGGCGGCGGCGGAGGAATTCGACCGAAGCTTCCCGCCCAAGGTCAAGAAGAAGCTGCCCGGACAGCTGTTCTAAGCTCCGGCCGGCGGGGTGGCCCCCGCCAAAAAGCCTCCTTCCGCGAAAGCGGGGGGCTCATAAGAAAGCTTTGGTTTTTCTGCGTCAGCAGAAAAACCGCGCAGCGCCAGGAATTCTGGGAAAACAGCCAGA
>CAJFUT010000072.1 GCA_904420255.1 uncultured Angelakisella sp.
CGATCCAGCGCCGCCTGGCGATATGCCTCCACCACGGCGTCCACCTTCTCCTGCGTCCAAGTAGTCGGGTCATCCTGGCTGCTGGCGGCAGGAGCCTGGCTCTGGCTGCTGGGCTGGTTGACCGGCTGGGTAGGCTCCTGGGCTACCGGCTCCTCCTCCGGCTCAGCCTCCTCTTCCGGCTGCTCATCAGGCTGCTCCTCCGGCTGGCTGGCAGGGGCCTGGCTGCTCACGCTCTGGCCGCTGCTTTGCCCACCAGCAGTTGATGAAGGGGCAGAAGCCTGGCTGCTGCTTTCCGCCTCCTGGCTGGCCTCCGGCTCGCTGGCCGGTTCCTCGGTGTCCAACTTGGACACATTTTCGTCCTCCTCCGGTTCGTTGCCTTCTCCCTCGATGACCTCCAGGCTGGCGTCCTCGCTCTCCTCCTGGCCCACATCCTGGCTGCTGGAGCTGCTTGAGGGATCCGGTTCACTTGTGTCGCCCGGCTCGCTGCCGCAGGCTGCCATAGAAAGACACAGCGCCGCCGCCAAAATCAGGGTGAGCATTTTCTTCATTTTCAATTTCCTCCTCCAAGTTGTAGTATATTGGAACCCCTTGTGCAGAGGGGATGTACTGTCATAGGGCCGGGGAAAACGTGAAAAAGCCCCCTTTCCGGGGGCTGTGCGCCCATGAAGTTTTATTTCTGCTGCTTGACGGCCTCCCGGGCGGACTGGAGGATGGCCTGGCGGGTGGTTTTGATCTCCGCCAGGGCCTTGGCCACCGTGTCCTCGGTGGAACGGAGCATACTTTCGGAAAAATCGTAGGCCGCCTGCTTCATCTCCTTGGAGCGGAGGTTGGCCTGGGTGAGCATTTCGGTGGCCTTGGCGGTGGCCTGGGCCGAAAGCTCGTTGGAGCGGGCGGTGGCCTGGGCCACCATGTCGGACGCCTTCTGGCTGGCCTCGCTGAGCATGGCCATCCCCTTGGCGTTGGCCTGGCGGACGATGGTGTCGTTGTCCACCAGGGCCTTGGCCCGCTCCTCGGTCTTGCGGATCAGCTCCTCCGCCTCCTGCTTGGCCATGGAAAGGATTTCGTTGCGGTCCGCCACCACCGCCCGGGCCTGCTTGATCTCCGAGGGCATATTGAGGCGGATGTCGTCGATCAGCTCCCGGATGCGGTCGGCGTCCACCATGCATTTGTTGGTGAGGGGCAGGGTTACGGCGCTTTCCAGCACCTCGTCCAGCTCGTTGAGGATGGATTCCAGATTCGCCATGGTCAAACCTCCTGTCTTTTGGAACTCTGGAGCAGCTTTTCGTGGATTTCAGGGTAAACGCACTCCGGCACAAATTGGGTGATGTCCCCCCCCAGCCGGCCCACCTGGCGGACGATGCTGGAGGAAAGGTACATATTTTTGGAGCTGGTGGTGAAAAAGATGGTTTCACACTGGGGCAGCAGCTTGTGATTGGTGAGGGCCATCTGGAATTCGTATTCAAAGTCCGAAACGGCCCGCAGCCCCTTGACGATGGCCGACGCCCCCACCTTCTGGATATAATTCACCAGAAGGCCGTCGTCGGTATCCACCTCCACATTGCTGAGATTCAGCTCCCGGACCACCTTTTCAATCATGGCCTTCCGCTCAGGGGCGGTGAAAAAATTCCTTTTCTCCTGATTGGAGGCCACCAGGACGATGACCCGGTCAAAGATGCCGCTGGCCCGCTGGATGATGTCCAGATGTCCGTTGGTGATGGGGTCGAAGCTCCCCGGGCATACCACAGTTTTCATGTCGGTTCTCCCTATCTGCCGCCTGGCGGCCGGTTTTCCTTTCGGCAGCCTACTCCTCCTCCGGCCGGCGGTAAAGGGTAAGCGCGATCTTTCCGTAGCTGTAGGTCTTTTTGATCCGGAACCCCCCGGCCTCCTCCGGCAGGGCCTCCCCCCTGGGGGATTCACAGAGGATGGCGCCCCCCGGGCTCATCCGGGGCGCCAGCAGAGGCAGCGCCTCCTGGAGCAGCCCCTTGCCGTAGGGAGGGTCCAGCAGGGCGATGTCGAAAACCTCCCCAGTGGAGCGGAGAAACGCCCCGTAATCCATCGCCGCCACCCGGGACTGCTTGGCCAGGCCGGTGGTCTGGAGGTTCTGCCGGACGATGTTCTGGGAATCCCGGGAGCTGTCCACAAAGACGCAGAACCGGGCGCCCCGGCTCAGGGCCTCGATGCCCAGCTGCCCCGACCCGGCAAAGAGGTCCAGCACATTGGCCCCCTCCACTTCAAACTGGATGATGCTGAACATGGCCTCCTTCACCATATCGGTGGTGGGGCGCACCTCCAGGCCCTCCAGGGCGGCCAGCTTCCGGCCCCTGGCCGTTCCGGTAATCACTCGCAAATCTTCCAAGCCTCCTGCCTTAAGCCGCCGGGGATAGCGGGCGCGGCGGCGGTTTTTCCCGGCCGGGCCCTTTCCCCTGCTTCTTTCATTATTGTGTATTTTGTGTTATATGTCAATCTTTTTCGGCCATTTCATGGAGCTGCCCATAGAGTTTCTCCGCGGCGGGGCGGGTCATCCCCTTCACCTGGGCCAGCTCCTCCACCGTGGCCTCGCCGATGGCCTTGTAGGTCTTGAAATGCCGGTAAAGGGCGGCGGCCCGGGTTTCCCCGATGCCATCCAGCTCCATGAGCCGGGTGGCCATGGAGGATTTCCCATGGCTTTTCCGGGAAAATTCGATGGAGTAGCGGTGCACCTCGTCCTGGATGGAGGTGACCAGGGCGAAAACGCCCCGGTTGGCGCTGATGGCGATTTCCTCATCCTGGGAGGTGATGGCCCTGGTGCGGTGGCGGCTGTCCTTCACCATACCGAATACCGGAATGGAAAGGCCGCTGCGGGCCAGGACCTCCTCCGCCACCTTGACGTGGCCGGCGCCGCCATCGATGAGCCACAGGTCCGGCAGCCGGGAAAAACCCTCCCCCACCCCGCCCCGGGGGTCCTCCAGATAGTGGGAAAGGCGGCGGGAAAGCATCTGGTCCATGGCGGAGTAGTCGTCGGGCTGGGCCTGGTCCCGGATGGTGAATTTTTTATAGGCCTTTCGGAGGGGACGGCCGTTTTCAAACACCACCATCCCCCCCACAATGGTCTGGCCGCCGAAGTTGGAGATATCGTAGGCCTCGATATAGGCCGGGGGGGCGTCCATCCCCAACAGCACCCCCAGCTCCCCCACCGCCGACATTTCCCGGCCGGTGCGCCGGGTCCTGGTGGCCAGGGTCTGGGCGGCGTTGTTCCGGGCCATTTCCACCAGCTGGCGGCTCTGGCCCCGGACCGGCACCGAAATGGTGAGCTTCTTCCCCCGGTCCTGGGAAATCAGCTGGGCCAGCAGCTCCTGGTCCGGCACCGGCCGGTCCAGGAACAGCTCCGAGGGGCCGTCCCTCCTGCCGGGATAAAAGCTGAGGATGAATTCCTCCACCACGTTCTC
>CAJFUT010000073.1 GCA_904420255.1 uncultured Angelakisella sp.
AAGGCGTCGTAGAGCTCCTTCCCCAGGCCGGGGACCTGGCTCCCCTGCCCCGCGAACAAAAATGCCAGCTTCATGGCGTTTCCCTCGCCTTTCTTCTGAGATCAAAATGAAATATAATATCGTACCTCACACACACAATGAAGGAGTTCTTTTTGGAGGCCTCCTCCGGGCCCCGCCGGTATACAAACCGGATTTTTTCTGCAAAATATTACAGATTATTCAGTCCGGGAACTGGGAAACCCTGGCCTTCTCCGCCCGGTACTCCTCCCAGAGGGTCCGGAAAATCTCCGCCACGGGGCGGATCTCATGGAGCTGCCCGGCCACCTGGCCCGCCATGAGGGAGCCGGTCTGGGTGTCCCCCTCAAAGACCGCCCGGCGCAGGGAGCCCAGGGTGTATTTCTCCAGCTCCATCCGGTCGGCGCCGGCCTTCTCCTTCTGGACATACTCCCGGGCCATTTTGTTCTTGAGGATCCGCACCGGGGTGCCCCCGATCCGCCCGGTGACGATGGTGTCGGTATCCGAGGCCGCGAGCACCGCTTCTTTATAGTTCTGGTGGATGGGGCATTCCTCCGCCACCAGCAGGCAGGTGCCCACCTGGACCCCCACCGCCCCCAGGGCGAAGGCTGCCAGCAGCTGCCGCCCCGAGGCGATGCCCCCGGCGGCCACCACCGGGATGGAAACCGCCTGGGCCACCTGGGGCACCAGGGCCATGGTGGTCAGCTCCCCCACATGGCCGCCGCTTTCGGTGCCCTCGGCGATGACCCCGTCGGCCCCCGCCCGCTCCAGCCTCTTGGCCAGGGCCACGCTGGGCACCACCGGGAAGACCAGGCTTCCGGCGGCCTTCCACATCTCCAGGTATTTGCCGGGGTTGCCGGCGCCGGTGGTGACCACCGGGATCCGCTCCCGGGCCACAATCTCCGCCATCTCCCCGGCGGCGGGGTGCATCAGCATGATGTTGACCCCAAAGGGCTTCCGGGTCAGCTCCCGGCACCGATGGATATTTTCCTCCAGGGTTTCGGGGGTCATGCCGCCGGCGCCGATGAGGCCCAGCCCCCCGGCGTTGGAAACGGCGGCGGCGAATTCCCCGGTGGCGATGTTGGCCATCCCCCCCTGGATGATGGGATACCGGATCCCCAGCATTTCGTGCAGATATTTCATGGGTGTCCTTCCTTCCTTACCAGATGATCTGGGCGGCGCCCCAGGTGAGGCCCCCGCCGAAGCCCGCCAGCATCAGCTTCATCCCCTCCTGGAGCAGGCCCTCCCGGTTCATCTCGTCCAGGGCCACCGGGATGCTGGCGGCGGAGGTGTTGCCGTAGCGGTCCAGGTTCATGTAAAACTTCTCCAGGGGGATCCCCATGGCCTTGGCGGCGTGGCTGAGGATCCGGGCGTTGGCCTGGTGGCAGATGAACCAATCCATCTCCGAGAGCTCCGCCCCGGATTTTGCCAGCACCTCCCGGATGCCGGCGGGGATGGCCTCCACCGCGAAGCGGAATACATCCTTGCCGTTCATGGCGATCTTCCCCACCGGGCCGCCTCCCACGGGGATGCCGGCGCAGGAAAGGGCCTGGCCGCCCCCCCGGGCGCCGGTGCTCCACCAGAAGGGCCGGCTGGGGTCCGCCCCCACCACCGCGGCCCCGGCGGCGTCCCCGAAGAGGACGCAGGTGCCCCGGTCGGTAAAATCGGTGACCCGGGAGATCACCTCCGCCCCCACAATCAGCACCAGCTTTTCCGGCTGCTGCTCCAGCAGCCCCTGGCTCAGCCGCAGCCCCGCCAGGAAGCCGCTGCAGGCGGCGTTGATGTCCAGGGCCAGCAGCTTCTCCGGCAGCCCCAGGGCCTCCTGGACCAGGCAGGCGGTGTTGGGCACCAGGTCGCTGGGGGTGAAGGTGGCCACCAGCACGGCGCCGATCTCCTGCCGGCTCCGCCCCCCCTCCTCCAGGGCCCGGACAGCCTCCCGGGCAGCCCCCACCGCCAAAGTGGTGGTGCTTTCCTCCTCCCCGGCGAAGCGGCGCTGGCGGATGCCGGTACGGGTGCGGATCCATTCGTCGTTGGTTTCCACCACCCGGGCCATGTCGTCGTTGGTCACCACCTGCCGGGCCTGCTGGCTGCCGGTGGAGAGTATCCGTATCCCTGTCATTGATTCCTGCTTCCTTTCTGTCTGGCGGCGGTGCCCATCCGCCGGAATTTTTCATACCTCTGCTGGGCCAGGGCCCTGCCGCTGAGGCGGGAAAGGCGCTCCAGCTCCCCGGCCAGGGCGCCGCGGACCTGGAGGAACACCTGGGCCGAATCGGGGGTGGCGCCCCCTTCCGGCTCGGGGATGACCTTGTCCGCCACCCCCAGCTCCAGCAGGTCCCGGGCGGTGAGCCGCATCAGCTCCGCCGCCTCCTGGCTGCGGCCCGCGTCCTTCCAGAGGATGGAGGCGAAGCCCTCGGGGGAGAGGACGGAATAGACGGCGTTCTCCAGCATGATAATGGTGTTGGCCACGCTGAGGGCCAGGGCGCCGCCGCTGCCCCCCTCCCCGATGACCACCGCCACCACCGGGACGGTGAGGGCCCCCATGGCGGCGATGCACCGGGCGATGGCCTCCCCCTGGCCCCGCTCCTCCGCCCCCATGCCAGGGTAGGCGCCGGGGGTGTCCACAAAGGTGACGATGGGGCGGCCGAACCGCTGGGCCTCCTCCATGAGGCGGAGGGCCTTGCGGTAGCCCTCAGGGTTGGGCATCCCGAAGTTCCAGGCGATGTTCTCCTGGAGGGTGCGGCCCTTCCGCTGGGCCAGCACCGTCACCGGCCTCCCCTCAAAGAAGGCCAGCCCCCCCAGGATGCTGCCGTCGTCCCCGAAGCGGCGGTCCCCGTGGAGCTCAAAAAACTCGGTGAAGAGGGCGTCCACAAATACCTGGGCGTTGGGGCGGCCGGGGCTCCGGGCCAGGGCCACCCGCTGGGCGGCGGTGAGTGCTTGCTTCACGGCCTCTCCACCCCCTTTCCCGGTTTCTGATGGAGCCGCAGCAGCAGCCCCAGGGTATCCCGAAGCTCACGGCGGTCCACAATGTGGTCCACAAAGCCGTGGTCCAGGAGGAACTCGGAACGCTGGAAGCCCTCCGGCAGCTCCTGGCCGATGGTCTGGCGGATGACCCGGGGCCCGGCGAAGCCGATGAGGGCCCCCGGCTCCGCCAGGATGATGTCCCCCAGGCTGGCAAAGCTGGCGGTGACCCCGCCGGTGGTGGGGTTGGTGAGGACGCAGACCGACAGCAGCCCCGCCCGGTGGTGCCGCTCCATGGCGGCGGCGGTTTTGGCCATCTGCATCAGGGAGAGGATCCCCTCCTGCATCCGGGCGCCGCCGCTGGCGCAGAAGAGAATCAGGGGCAGGCGGCTGCGCTGGGCGTACTCGGCGGCCCGGGTGATCTTCTCCCCCACCGCCGTCCCCATGCTCCCCATGAGGAACCGGCTGTCCAGCACCCCGGCCGTCACCGGGATGCCCCCGATCTTCCCCACGGCGGTCATGGCCGCCTCGGTCATGCCGGTGGACTGCTGGAGGCCCCGGAGCTTTTCCCGGTAGCCGGGGAATTCCAGGGGGTCGCCGGGCTGGAGGTTCCGGTCCAGCTCCCGGCCCGCCCCGCCGTCAAAGAGGTTCCGCAGCCGGTAGACGGCGGAAACCTTCAGGTGGCAGCCGCACCGGGGGCAGACGTAGAGGTTCTCCCGCATCTCCCGCCGGAGGGATACCGCCCCGCAGCCGGGGCATTTCACCGGGTCCTCCGGGGTGTGCTCCCCCCGCTTCTGCTGCTGGGGGGCCGGCGCGCCCTTCTGGGCCCGGCGCCGGGCCAGGGCGGCCAGGGCCTCCCGCCTTTGGTCAAAAAACGTGGCCACCGGCCTCTCCCCTTTCTCTCAGCAGCTCCTGGAGGTTCCGCTCCAGGAAGCCGGTGTCATACTGCCCCTTCAGGTATTCCGGGTGGTACAGGATCAGGTACTCCAGCTCCTGGTTGGTGGCGAAGCCCCGGATCATCAGCTCCTCCAGGGCCCGGCGCATCCGGCGCACCGCCTCCAGGCGGCTGGCGCCGTGGACGATGACCTTGGCCACCATGGAGTCGTAATAGGGGCTGGTGGCATAGCCGGGGTAGAGCATGGTGTCCACCCGGACGCCGCAGCCCCCGGGCAGGTGGAGGAATTCCACCGTCCCCGGGCTGGGGAGGAACCCCTTGGCGGGGTCCTCGGCGTTGATGCGGCACTCGATGGCGTGGCCGGTGATGGCCACCTCCTCCTGGGTCACCGACAGGGGGAGCCCCGCCGCCACCCGGAGCTGCTCCTTCACCAGGTCCAGGCCGGTGACCATCTCGGTGACGGGATGTTCCACCTGGATCCGGGTGTTCATCTCAATGAAATAATAATGCCCCTCCTTGTCCAGGACGAATTCCACCGTCCCGGCGCTGCGGTAGCCGGCGGCCCGGGCGGCCCGGACAGCCGCGGCCCCCATCTCGGCCCGGAGGGCGGGGGTCAGGGCCTTGCTGGGGGATTCCTCCATCAGCTTCTGGTTCCGGCGCTGGATGGAGCAGTCCCGCTCCCCCAGGTGGATCACATGGCCCTGGGTGTCCGCCAGGACCTGGAACTCGATGTGCTTGGGGGAGAGGATCAGCTTCTCCAGGTACATGGAGCCGTCCCCGAAGCAGGCCTCCGCCTCGGCCCGGGCGGTGGAGAAGGCGTTCTCCATCTCCCCGGGGGAATCCACCCGGCGCATCCCCCGGCCGCCGCCGCCGGCGCTGGCCTTCACCAGCACCGGGTAGCCCAGCCCCGCCGCGATTCCGGCGGCCTCCCGGGGGGAATCCACCGTGCCCTCCGACCCCGGCACCACCGGCACGCCGTTTTCCATCATCAGCTGCCGGGCGGCGGATTTCTGGCCCATCTTCTCGATGACCTCCGGGGCGGGGCCGATGAAAACAAGCCCCGCTTCCTCCACCCGCCGGGCGAACTCCGGGTTCTCCGAAAGGAAGCCGAAGCCGGGGTGGACGGCGTCGCAGCCGGTGGCCAGGGCGGCGGAAAGGATGTTCCGCTGGTCAAGATAGCTCTCCTGGGCCCGGGGCCCGCCCACGCAGACCGCCTGGGTGGCCAGCTGGACGTGGAGGGAATCCCGGTCGGCGGTGGAATAGACCGCCACCGTTTCAATCTCCATCTCCCGGCAGGCCCGGATGATCCGCACCGCGATCTCTCCCCGGTTTGCCACCAGCACGCGCTTCAGCACAGGGGCATCCTCCCTTCCGTCCTCACTGCTCCGGCTCCAGCTCCACCAGCACGTCGCCGAACTGGGCCAGCTCCCCGTTGCGGAACCGGATCTTCCTTACCACCCCGGCGGCGGGAGCCTCCACCTGGTTCATCATCTTCATGGCCTCCAGAAGGCAGAGGGTCTGGCCCTTTTCCACCCGCTGGCCCTCCTTGACAAAGGGCGGGGCCTCGGGGCTGGGGGCGGCGTAGGCCACCCCCACAATGGGGGCCTTCACCTCCACCACCCCGGAGCCAGCCGGGGCCTCCTGCCGGGGGGCAGGGGCAGCCTCCGCCCCGGGGGCCGCCGGCGCGGCACCCCCCACAGGGAGAGGGGCGGCGCCCTTCTGCATCCGCAGGGTGACGCCGTCCCACATAAGCTCCAGCCCGGTGAGGCCGGAGGAATCGAAGCTTCTCATCAGCTCCTGGATCTCACTCAGCTTCATGGGAGCCTCCTTGAGCGCCGCCTCAGGCGGCGTTCTCCTCGATGTAGTCCACGATGTCCTTCACCGTCTTCATCTTCTCCAGCTGCTCGTCGGGGATTTCGGCGCCGAAGGCCTCCTCCAGGGCCATGTTCAGCTCCACGGCGTCCAGGCTGTCGGCGCCCAGGTCCTCGGTGAGGGTGGCCTCCAGGGTGACGTCCGCCCGGTCGCAGCTGAGGGTATCCACGATTACATCCTGCACCTTTTCAAAAATATCCATTTTCAATACGCTCCTTTTCTGATTTTCAAATTTGGTTCAAATATTTAGTCAAAAATATTTAAGTATATTTTATCCATGCCGGCCGTTTTGTCAAGGGAAAAGGGAGGCGAAAACCGGGGTTTCGCCTCCCTTTTCTGTGAACTTTTTGTAAATATTTCTGTAACGTCTGTTACATTAACGTTTGTTACATTTCTTTCCCCCAAAAGGGTCATTCTTCGGTATAAACCGCCCGGGCGCCTCCGATGAGCTTAGGGCGGGTCCTGGCGCAGATGAGCCCCGCTTCCCCGATTTTCGAGAGGGTCAGCCGCACCGGCACCGCCACCGGCCGCAGGTGCATCCCGATGAGGGTGCCGCCGATGTCCATCCCCAGGGCCCCCTGGATGGATTCCACCACCACCGGGTCGGGGAGCCGCTTCCAGGCGGTGGCGGCGAAGCTCCCCCCGGCCTTGGGCTGGGGGATCACCCAGGCCACCGGCGCCCCAGCGGGGAGGGCCGCCCTGGGCACCACAATGGCCCGGTTCAGGTGCTCGCAGCACTGGGCCGCCAGGTAAATCCCCGCCTCCTGGAGCACGGGATAAATCCCCTCAAAGGCGGCCTCGGCCGCCTCCAGGCTGGAGCCCTGGCCGATGCGCCGCCCCACCATCTCGCTGGAGGAGCAGCCCACCACGAAGATCTCCCCCCGGGCGGGCTTCGCCTGCTCCACCAGCTCCCTGGCGGCCTGGGCCGCCTGCTTCCTGATTTCGTCCAGCATGATGATCCTCCTCCATATCCGGGCCCTCCGCCGGGAACCGGGCCGAACCGCCGCCCCCGGAGGCCGCTTTCTTTTCCGCTTTCTATCCTACAACAGCCCCGGGAAGAAAGCAAGGCTTTTCCAGCACCCCCTACGCCGGGGCTTCCCCCTCCCGGGCGGGGGTTTCCTCCCCCTCCGCCCCGGGGCGGGGGCGCTTTTCCCAGGCGTGCATGGCCAGGGCCAGGGCGATGACCCCGAAGGAAACAAAGACCCGGAAGTATTCCCCGATCATGGCGTTGCCGAACAGCTCCCGGCCCGCCAGGGGGGCCACGATAAAGAGGGTGTGGAACAGGAGCACCCCCAGGATGGCCTGGCCGCTGGCGGCCCTGCGCACCGAAGCCCCGCCCACCAGCAGGGCGGCGATGGCAAACTGCCCCACCTGGGTGTGGGCCCCGTAGGTGGAGAAGGTTCCCACGTTCTGGAGGAAGATCAGCTGCCCCCAGCCGGCCAGGACGGTGGAGATCACCATGGCGGTGACGCGGATGCGGTCCACATCCAGGCCGGCGGCCCCCGCCGCCACCCGGCTCCGGCCCACGGTGCGCATGTTCTGGCCCAGGCGGGTGTTCATCAGCGCCCGGTTGAAGAGGCAGAGGGCGCCGATGCACAGCCAGGTCATCACCGGCAGCCGCACATGGACCAGCACCTCATAGACGGCGGGGAGATAGGTGGCGGCATAGACCGCCAGGGCGGCGGCGCAGAGGGCCAGGGGCCGGCGCCAGCCGGCAGGCTCCTTCCGCACCAGCCTCCGCCAGGCAAGCCCGCCCCCCTGCCAGAGGAGGACGGTCAGCACCGCCCCCTCCACCGCCCAGAGGAGGAGCAGCCGGTCGGCCCGGAGGAACCGCTCCGCCGCCGGGAGGAAGGTGAGGGCGTAAAGGGCCGCCGCCCCCGCCAGGACGGCGCCGGTTTTCTTCCAGTCCACCGGCTGCCTTTTCCAAAGCTTCAGGATCGCCGACAGCGCCGCCCCCGCCGCGGTGAGATAGAAGGCCGCCTCGGCGATGGCCAGCATGGGGACGGTGTCCAGGGCGTATTTGACGGTGCCGGTCAGGTCGATGGTGTTCTTCACCCCCACCCCGGTGGAAAGGAGCAGCCTGCCGGCGTTGGGTCCGCCCATGGGGATGACGCCGCCGAAGACAAAGAGGAACAGCAGCTGGTAGAAGCCGTCGGCGAAATACCCCAGCACCAGGCCGCCGATCATCTCGGAGCCCTTGATGCGGTTGAACAGCTTCCCCACCAGCCAGCCCAGGAGGGCGGCCAGGGGGGTGGTGAGGAGGGCGGTGAGCAGGAAGCCCCCGATGCCGCCGAAGCCCCAGCAGGTGGTGAGGAAAAGGGCCACCTGGGCGGCCATGGCCCCGATGACGATGCCGAAATTCAGCCCCATCCCCGTCACCACCGGGATGATGAGGGAGAGGACCAGGAAGGAATTCCTGGCCGCCCGGGTGAAAAGCTCCCCCGCCACGAAGGTCACCGGCTGGCCCGAGGCCAGGATGCCCCCCAGGCAGAGGAGGACAAAGAGCAGGGTAACCTTCTGCTGGAAGACACGGTCCAGGATGGTTTTTTTATTCACGCCCGCCACCTCCCGTCTGGGTCAGGGCATAGAGGATGATGCCGTTGGAAATGATGAGCCGCATCACCTCCGAGAGGTTGCTCCCGGGGATGAAAAGGTTGGCCACCGGCAGCCCCAGGGTCAGGATGCCCTGGAAAAGGAAGGTGCCGATGAGGACGTGGGAGATGCCGGCCCGGCGGGGGGTAGCCCCGCCGATGAGCACCGCCGCCACCGAGGTGAAGCCCATCTGCATGGGGCCGTTGTAGAGCTGCATGAAGCCGTAGCCCTGGGCGTACACCAGGATGCCCACCGCCGCCAGGACGGTGGAGAGGGTGGTGCCCAGGAGGCGCATCCGGCCCACGCGGATGCCGCTGGCCCGGGCAAAGGCCGGGTTCTGCCCCGCCGCCCCCATGGCGGCGCCGGTCCTGGACCGGAGGAAAAGCCACACCAGCAGGCAGCAGAGGAAGAAAAAGAGCAGCAGCCCGGTGGGGACCGCCACCGGCCCGATGGAAAAGGCCAGGGTCCGGTTCATCACCTGGGAGAAGGAGGAGGCCAGGGAGATGGTGTTGCGCATCCCCTGCCCGGCGTTGGGGAAGATGAGCTCCCCGCTTTGGAAGGGCAGCACCGTCCAGACGATGTTCATAAAGGCGATGATGGAAAAGCCCACATAGGTGGTCACCGTCATCTCCGAGCCCTTGACCCGGTTCAGCAGCAGGCCGTAGAGCCAGCCGATCCCCGCCGCCAGCGCCGCCCCCATGAGGATGGCCGCCAGCACCGCCGCCCACTGGGCCAGGAGGGGGCCCTTCTCCTCCCCCAGCAGCCGGGCGCCGGCCGCCAGGAGGGCGGGGCTTTTGGCCACCTCCAGCTCGATGACCGCGAGGCCCCCCAGCAGCCCTCCCACGATCCCCAGGGAGATGCCGAAGTTGAGGCCGATGCCGCACTGGACCGCCGGCACCATGGCCAGGGCCAGGACGCCGTACATCCCCCAGCGCCGGAGCATATCCCCCAGGAGCTGCCCCAGGTCCATCCCCAGGGCCCCGGCTGCGGCCAGCAGCAGCAGGAAGAACCCCAGGATGATGACCCTGGGGAGACCCGCCCGTCGGAGGGCCCCTTTGGCTTTTTCACCCACGGCCTTCCCCTCCCTTCCCCGGCCCGGACATGGCCAGGCCGAATTCCGCGTCGCTGTCCCCGGGGGAGAGGATCCGGGAGATCCTCCCCTCGGAAACGATGGCGATGCGGTCGCAGACGCTCCGCAGCTCCGCCAGCTCGGAGGAAACCACCACCACCGTCACCCCCTCCTCCCGGTTCAGCTGCACCAGCTTCTCCAGCACCAGCTTTTTGGCGCCGATGTCGATGCCCCGGGTGGGCTCGGATACAAAGAGGACCCTGGGCCGCAGGGTCAGGGCCCGGGCCAGGCACACCTTCTGCTGGTTGCCGCCGGAAAGGCTCCCCGCCGCCTGGCCCACCCCGGTGCAGCGGATGTCCAGGGCCTTCACCATCTCCCGGGCGTGGGCCCGGGCCCCGGGACTGTCGCAGAAGCTCATCCATCCCACCCGGCGCAGGAAGTCCCCGTTCACCTGACGGGCGGAAAAGACGATGTTCTCCTGGATGCTCTCCTCCAGCAGCAGCCCCACCCCCCGGCGGTCCTCCGAAACAAAGGCCATCCCCCGGCCCAGGGCCTCCCCGGGCTTTTTCAGGTCCAGGGGGCGGCCCTCCGCCGCCACCCTGCCCGAGGCGGGATAAAGGCCCAGGATGCCGTTGGTGATGCCCAGCTTGCCCTGGCCCGCCAGGCCCCCGATGCCCAGGATCTCCCCCCGGCGGATGGCAAGGTCCACGCCCCGCACCCGCTCCCCTGGCATCTCCACCCGGAAGTCCTCCAGGGAAACGGCGATGTCCCGGTCCGAGAGGGCGCGGTTGTCCTCCCGCTCCTCCACCAGCTTCTCCACCCGCCGGCCGATCATCAGCTCGGCGATCTCCACGGGGCTTGTGTCCCTCACCGCCCGGCGGGCCGCCAGCTCCCCGTCCCGGAGGACGGTGAGGCTGTCCGCCGCCGCCATCACCTCGTCCAGCCGGTGGGTGATGAAGATGATGGCGACGCCCCGGGCCGCGATGGACTTCATCACCGACAGCAGCCGCTCCGCCTCCCCCTCGGTGAGGACGGCGGTGGGCTCGTCGAACACCAGCAGCCGCACGCCGGCCTTGTCGATCTCCCGGGCGATCTCGATGAACTGGAGGTACCCCACCGGCATCCCCTCCACCAGGGCGTCCTCCCGGACGGCGAGGCCGATGGCGTCCAGGGCCCTGCGGGCGTCCCGGGCCATGGCGTCCAGGTCCAGGGTCTCCAGGGAGGGGCCCAGCAGGCGGCTCATCAGGTTTGGGCGGCTCAGCTCCCGGCCCACCTTGATGTTCTCGGTGACGGTGAAGCCCGGGATGAGCATGAATTCCTGGTGGACCATGCCGATGCCCAGCTCCATGGCCTTCTGGGGGGTGTCGATGGAAACGGGCCGGCCGTCCAGCTCGATCCTCCCCTCAAAGCCCCCGGTGGCATGGATCACCGGCATCCCGAAGAGGATGTTCATCAGGGTGGATTTCCCCGCCCCGTTCTCCCCCATGAGGGCGTGGATCTCCCCGGGCCGGACCCGGAGGGTGACCCCCTTCAGCACCCGGTGGCCGGCATATTCCTTGGAGATGCCCTCCATCCGGAGGGCGTACCGCTCCTCCATCCCTTTTCCCCCTTTCCCAAAAATCCCGGGCGGCCCTAGAAGGTCACGAAATCCGCCATCACCAGGTAGTGGTTCTCCACCTCCCGGCCGTCCTGCTCATAGAGGTCGATGGTCATCCGGGCCCCCTCGTAGAAATTTCCGGCGCACTCCTGGATGGTCCGGCGGAGGACCTCGTCGTCCAGGACGCCATCGGTTTGGCCCTCCAGCACCTTCTTGGCATACTCCACCCCCGCGTCGATAAAGAGCATATTGCAGGGCACCCCCCAGGTGGAAACCCGGCCGTTCATCCCCGCCTCGTCCACCTTCTCCTGGAGCTGGGCCAGCATATAGTCCACATCCCCCTCGTGGCCGGCCATATTGATGCCCAGGGCGGCGGGGAAGGCGTGGAAGGGGGAGGGGCAGCACTGGAGGGTATAGATGGCCCCCTCCTCAAAGACCTGGCGGATCAGGGGCTCCTGCATCCCGCAGTTGGTGGCGAAAAAGACGGTGTCCCTGCCGTACCGCTCCACCTGGCGGGGCACGTCCTCCAGGATGAACTGCTGGGCGCCGGTGACGCCGCTGTCCCCGGTGGGGTCCGGGGCGGTGACGTCCACCAGCTGGATGCCGTTCTGGGCGCAGTAGGTTTTCAGGTTCTCGTGGCGGGCCACAATAAAGGAGTAGCTCATGTGCCGGGGGAAGGAATAGTGGATCATGGTCTTTGCCCCCTGGGCCGCGGCCTGGGGCGGGATGACCACGCCGCAGCCCGGCTCGTTCACCTGGAGGACGATGTCCGCCTTGGGGTCGATGACGCCGGGGTCCTCCCCGGGGGTGCCGGCGATGAAGATCATGTCGGGGCGGGTTTCCCGCACCTTATCGATGGCGGCGGCGGTGCCGGGGATGGCCTGGCACCAGACGATGGCCTTCACCTGGGGGTCCGCGGCCATGGCCACGGCGCCGGAGATCACCGTTTCGGTTTCGGTGGAGAAGTTGTCCGGGTAGGTGGCGGTGACGATCATGTCGCCGTACTTTTCCTTCATTTTGTTGGCCTGGGTGATTTCCTCGTCCCCCTGGGAGGCGGTGCCGGTGATGATGCCGATTTTAAAGCCGCCCTCCCCGGGCCGGGCCGGGGCGGAGCTGGAGGAGTCCAGCACCTCCGCCCCCCGGCAGCCGGCGGCCAGCAGCGCCAGGGCCAGCAGCAGGGGCAATCCCTTCTTGCTCATCTCTTTTTTCCTCCTTGCCTTGCCGTTTGCGCCCTTGGGAAAAAGGGCCTTCCCCTACAGTCTTCCCCGGGAAGGCGGCGGTGATGCGTCCCGTCTGCCGGGGCTTGACAAGCCCCCCGCGGCCTGGTATGATGAAAAATGAAGAGCAAAGGTATTTGCGGATCATATTCGGGTATGATTCGCAGGTACCTTTTTCCTTTCCCCGGCGGGGGAACGATCCATCCAGAAAGGAGCTGACCCTACAAAATGTCCTGGAAAAAGAGCCTCGCCGACGTGGCCTGGGAAGCGGCGGGGAGCTTCCTCATCGCGGTGGGGATTTATAACTTCGCCCTCCACGCCCGGTTCCCCATGACCGGCTTTTCCGGCATCGCCATGATCTGCTACCGCCTCTGGGGGCTGCCCATCGGCATGACCACCATCCTCCTCAACATCCCGGTGGCCCTCCTCTGCTTCCGGCTCATCGGCCGGGATTTCCTTTTAAAATCCCTGCGGTGCATGGTCATCTCCTCCCTGATGACCGACCTGCTGGCCCCCCTGCTGCCGGTCTACCAGGGTCCCCGGATGCTCTCCGCCCTGGCCTGCGGCACCCTGGCGGGCATCGGCTACGCCGTCATCTATATGCGGGGCTCCTCCACCGGGGGGTCGGATTTCATCATCATGGCCGCCAAGTCCCTGAGGCCCCACCTGAAGCTGGGCGCCATCGCCTTTGTGGCCGACGTGGGGGTGGTGCTGGCGGGGGGGATCATCTTCCGGGACGCCGACGGCATCATCTACGGCATGATCATCAACTTCCTCCTGGCGGTGGTGGTGGACAAGGTGATGTGCGGCGCCAACGCCGGCAAGGTGGGCCTGGTGGTGACCCGCCGGGGGAAGGAGGTCTGCGGCCTCATCGACCGGACCACCCGCCGGGGTTCCACCATCCTGGAGGGCCGGGGCGGCTGGCGGCAGGAGGAAAAGCAGGTGGTGATGGTGGCCTGCAGCCCCAAGGAGATGTACCAGATCCAGCGGGCGGTGAAGGCCTTCGACCCCGAATCCTTTCTGATTATCATGGACGCCAACGAGGTCCACGGGGAGGGCTTCCGGGTCATCGGCTGAAATGCCCGGGCCGCTTCGGCTGAATCCCCCCTTCTTCGCCACGGCGGCCGTGGTACAATGGTTCCGCCAAAGGAAAGGAGGGGGCCAGCGTCATGGCTGAAGCTGCCAGCAAAAGGACCCGGCGGACCCCGGAGGAGCGGGCCGCCGAAATCGACCAGAAGATCCAGAAGCACCAGGAGGCCGTCAAAGCCCTGGAAAAGAAAAAACGGGAGATCCTCCATCCCCCCAAGCGGAAAACCGACGCCCAGCTCTCCCGGGAGCTGCTGCTCCGGGCCAGGAGGGCGGGGCTCTCCCCCCTGGACATCGCCCGGCGGCTGGGGCTGGAGGCGGAGGACTGAGGCCCCGCCCCGCCTTGACAGGGCGGCGGAATTGTTCCATAATAATCCCGGCAGGGATGGTTTTTCCTGCCGGGAGGTGCTTTCTATGAAACAATGCATGGATTCCGAAAACCTTCACCGCCGCCTGAAAAAGATCATCGGGCAGGTCCAGGCCATCGACCGGATGGTGGACGAGGACATCCCCTGCGAGGACATCCTGGCCCAGATCAACGCCGCCAAATCCGCCCTCCACCGGGTGGGCCAGGTGGTGCTGGAGGGGCACATCAACCACTGCGTCCGGGACGGCATCGAGCACGGCGACGCCGACCAGACCATCGCCAGCTTCACCAAGGCGGTGGAGCGGTTCGCCAATATGATCTGACCGCCGCCGCCGGCAGGGGGAGCCCAGGGCTCCCCTTTTCTTTTGCCCCGCCGCGCCGCCGGAAAATTTCCCGGGGGCCTTTCCGCCGTCTTGACAAGCCTATACCCCTATAGGTATAATAATCCCGGCAGCGGGGTTTCCCCGTTTCCGGAAAGGGGGATTTTTGACAATGGTGGAAAAGCTGGAAAAAATTCTGGAGTGGGGCGGCACCAGGCGGGACATCGCCTTCCTGGTCCTCTCGGGGCTGGGGCTGCTGGCCAGCATCCTGGGCCTGCGGCCCTTCCCCTTCGATACGGCCTGGGTGGCCATCCTCCTCTGCGGCGTGCCCATTCTCCTGGAGGCGGTGGTGGGGCTGGTGACCGCCTTTGACATCAAGGCGGACCTGCTGGTGTCCATCGCCCTGGTGGCGTCGGTCCTCATCGGGGAGGACTTCGCCGCCGGGGAGGTGGCCTTCATCATGCAGCTGGGGGCCCTCCTGGAGGACCTGACGGTGGCCCGGGCCCGGGCCGGCATCGAGCGGCTGGTCCGCCTCACCCCCTGCACCGCCCGGCGGGTCACCGGGGCGGGGGAGGAGATCATCCCGGCCCAGGAGGTCCGGGTGGGGGACCTGCTCCGGGTGCTGCCGGGGGAAACGGTGCCGGTGGACGGGGTGGTCCGGGCGGGGCAGACCTCCATCAACCAGGCGGTGATGACGGGGGAATCCCTGCCGGTGGACAAGGGCCCCGGGGACGAGGTTTCCAGCGGCACGGTGAACCAGTTCGGCTCCTTTGACATGGAGGCCGCCCGGGTGGGGGAG
>CAJFUT010000074.1 GCA_904420255.1 uncultured Angelakisella sp.
CCGCACACCGCAGCTAACGTGGCCGCCAGCGGGCGCTGGCCCGCTTGCGCATCCTAATTATAATCGCGGGTCAAAGATTTATCAAGGGCTGGGCCCGTATTTTGACGGTTTTTTCCAGGAAAGGGAAAGTTAACGGTTTTGAAACACTTTGTCTTTAGTTCCTGTTTGACTTTTCGCTATGGGCCGGGTTAAAATAAGAAGGATTTACGATGGCGTATTGCGGGGATCGCTCCCCGGCGCCGGATGGATTTTGAGGTGACTGTAAAAATGGGATTTCTTGATAAGATATTCGGCTCCTATTCCGAGAAGGAGCTCAAGCGGATCCAGCCCACGGCGGACGCCGTGCTGGCCCTGGAGGACCGCTTTAAGGCCATGCCCGAGGGGGAGCTCCAGGGGATGACCCAAAAATTCCGGGAGCGCCTGGCGGCGGGGGAAACCCTGGACCAGATCCTCCCCGAGGCCTTCGCCGTCTGCCGGGAGGCCGCCGACCGGGTCCTCCAGATGCGCCATTTCCCGGTGCAGATCATCGGCGGCATCGTCCTCCACCAGGGGCGCATCGCCGAGATGAAGACCGGCGAGGGCAAGACCCTGGTGGCCACCCTCCCCGCCTACCTCAATGCCCTGGCGGGGAAGGGGGTCCACATCGTCACCGTCAACGACTACCTGGCCCGCCGGGACAGCGAGTGGATGGGCAAGCTCTACCGCTACCTGGGCCTGACGGTGGGCCTGGTGGTGAGCGGCATGAACCAGGACGAGAAGAAGGCCGCCTACGCCGCCGACATCACCTACGGCACCAACAATGAATTCGGCTTCGACTACCTGCGGGACAACATGGTGGTCTACAAGCAGAACCGGGTCCAGCGGGGCTGGAACTACGCCATCGTGGACGAGGTGGACTCCATCCTCATCGACGAGGCCCGCACCCCCCTCATCATCTCCGGCCAGGGGGATAAGTCCACCGACCTCTACCAGCAGGCGGACCGCTTCGCCCGGACCCTCCGGATGATGAAGGTCAAGGAAGTGGACGAGAAAGAGGAGCAGGACGATGTGGAGGCCGACTATATTGTAGACGAGAAGGCCCGCACCGCCACCATCACCCCCCGGGGCGCCCGGAAGGCGGAGGAGTATTTCCACATCGACAGCCTCAACGACCCGGAGAACCTGACCCTGGCCCACCACATCAACCAGGCCATCAAGGCCCACGGGGTGATGCAGCGGGACGTGGACTATGTGGTGAAGGACGGCGAGGTCATCATCGTGGACGAGTTCACCGGCCGCCTCATGATCGGCCGGCGGTACAACGAGGGCCTCCATCAGGCCATCGAGGCCAAGGAGGGGGTCACCGTAGCCCGGGAGAGCAAGACCCTGGCCACCATCACCTTCCAGAACTACTTCCGGATGTACGACAAGCTGGCCGGCATGACCGGCACCGCCATGACCGAGGCGGACGAGTTCCGGGAGATTTACCACCTGGATGTGGTGGAGATCCCCACCAACCGCCCCCTGGCCCGGATCGACTACCCCGATGTGGTTTACAAGACCGAGAAGGGCAAATACAAAGCGGTCATCGACCAGATTCTGGAATGCCACAAAAAGGAGCAGCCCATCCTGGTGGGCACCGTTTCCATCGAGAAATCCGAGCTTCTCAGCTCCCTGCTGAAAAAGCAGGGGGTGAAGCACGAGGTCCTCAACGCCAAGTACCATGAGAAGGAGGCCGAGATCGTGGCCCAGGCGGGCAAGCCCGGGGCGGTCACCATCTCCACCAACATGGCCGGCCGCGGCACCGACATCATGCTGGGGGGCAACGCCGAGTACCTGGCCAAGGCCCAGCTCCGCCGGGAGGGGATGGAGGAGGAGATGATCTACGAGGCCACCTCCTACGGCGAAACCGGCAGCCAGGAGATTCTGGACGCCAGGAAGCGGTTCCAGGAGCTGCTGGCCCAGTATAAGGAGGAGATCGCCCCCGAGGCGGAGAAGGTCCGCCAGGCAGGCGGGCTCTTCATCCTGGGCACCGAGCGCCACGAGTCCCGCCGCATCGATAACCAGCTCCGGGGCCGGGCGGGCCGCCAGGGGGACCCCGGCGAAACCCGGTTTGTCATCTCCCTGGAGGACGACCTGATGCGCCTCTTCGGCGGCGAGCGGGTCCAGTCCCTCATGGATTCCATGGGGGTGGAGGAGGATATGCCCCTGGAGAACAAGTTCCTCTCCGGCACCATCGAGTCCAGCCAGCGGAAGATCGAGGGGCGCAACTTCCAGATCCGCAAAAACGTCCTCCAGTACGACGACGTGATGAACCGCCAGCGGGAGATCATCTACGGCCAGCGCAGCAAGGTGCTGGAAGGGGAGGACATCAGCGAGAGCATCCACACCATGGCGGATGAGCTGGTGGACGCCGTGGTGGACCGCTACCTTCTGGACGGGGAGGTCAAGGACGAGTGGAACCTGGACGGCCTGCGGGATTACTTCCTGGGCTGGGTTACCGGGCCCGACGACCTGCGGTACGAGGGGGAGGCCCTGGAAAAGGTCACCAAGGACCAGGTCAAGGAGCTGCTCAAGGGGCGCATCCGGGAGAAGTACGCCCAGCGGGAGAAGGAATTCGGCCCCCAGCTCATGCGGGAGCTGGAGCGGATGGTGCTGCTGCGGAACGTGGACAAAAAGTGGATGGACCACATCGACGACATGGAGGCCCTGAAACAGGGCATCGGCCTGCGGGGCCTGGCCCAGCGGGACCCTGTGGTGGAGTACCGCATGGAGGGCTTCGAGATGTTCGACGCCATGGTGGAATCCATCCGGGAGGACACCATCAAGATGCTCCTCACCGTCCGGGTCCGCACCCAGGAGGAAGTGAAGCGGGAGCAGGTGGCGAAGCCCACCGCCGCCAGCGCCGGGGACGGCAGCGAAAAGCGCCAGCCGGTGCGCGCCGCCGGGAAAAAGGTGGGCCGCAACGACCCCTGCCCCTGCGGCAGCGGCAAGAAATACAAGAAGTGCTGCGGAAGGAACGAGTGACCCCTGGACCGGGGCGCCCGAGGGCTCCGCTCGGGAAGGCCCCCGGCCCTGCCGGGGGCTTTCCCGATTCAGGCGGTTTGACCTTTGGGACGGGATGGGGTACAATAGTGCAAAGCCCTCCCCCGGGGGAGGATGAGGTGCGGGAGGTGCCGGCGATGGAAATGAAAATATCCCCGTCCCTGCTGGCGGCGGATTTCGCCTGCCTGGGCCGGGAGGTGGAGCGGGTGGAGGCGGCGGGGGCCGATATGCTCCACCTGGACGTGATGGACGGGGTCTTTGTCCCCAATATCTCCTTCGGGATGC
>CAJFUT010000075.1 GCA_904420255.1 uncultured Angelakisella sp.
AGGGGCTGTCTTTTCTGCCAGCAATTTGGCCTTGTCCCAGGCTTCCCGGGCTGTTACCATTTTTACGGCCCCGTTTTCTGCGGAAACCGGGAACATACCTGCCACAGAAAGGGAAGTGAATATGAAATTCCAGTTTTGGAAAAAAAGCGGCGCTGCCAGGAAGGCCTCCCTCGCCACGGCTGCCCTCTCCCTGGCCTGCGCCCTGATGCTTATGGGGAGCGAGCCTCCCCAGCTTGTCACCGCCTGGCCGGGGGAGGTGGAATCCTCCCAATCCCAGGGCGGCTCCTCCGGCGGCGGGGAGCTGCCGGAAAGCGGCTCCCAGGAAAGCGCCGGCAGCCTGGGTTCCTCCCCGGAAAGCCCCGGTTCCTCCGGCGGCTCCAGCGGCGGCGGCAGCCAGGGCTCCTCCCAGCAAGCCTCCGGGGATTCTTCCACCGATGATTCCTCCTCGGGCGATTCCTCCTCCGGCGGTTCTTCCTCCGGTGGTTCTTCCTCGGGTGAGTCCACCTCGGGCGGTTCCTCCTCGGGTGGTTCCTCCTCGGGCGGTTCCTCCTCCGGCGGTTCCTCCTCCGGCGGGTCTTCCTCCGGCGGGTCTTCCTCCGGCGGGTCTTCCTCCGGCGGGTCTTCCTCCGGCGGGTCTTCCTCCGGCGGGTCTTCCTCCGGCGGCGGCTCCAGCTCCAACCCGGAGCCCGGCACCACCCCCCGAGGGCAGTACATAGTGGGTTATTACCCCTACTACGCCAGAAGCAGCGGCTTCACCCCCACCAGCCTGGCGGCCGGTATGCTCACCCACATCCACTATGCCTTTGCCGACGTCACCAGCGCGGGGGAGGTGGTGATGGCCAACCCCACCACCGACCTGGCCAACTTCGCCGACCTGCGGACCCTCAAAGCCAAATATCCCCATCTGAAAACCATGATTTCGGTGGGGGGCTGGAGCTACTCCAAATACATCTCCAACGCCGCCGCCACCGAATCCAGCCGGAAGCTGTTCGCCCAGAGCTGCGTGGACTTCATCGTCACCCACGGCTTTGACGGGGTGGACATCGACTGGGAGTTCCCCGTTTCCGGGGGGATGGCCGGCAACGTCCACCGCCCCGCCGACCGGGAGAACTTCACCCTGCTGCTCCGGGAGGTGCGCGCCGCCCTGGACGCCCAGGAGCAGAAGGACGGCCGCAACTACTTCCTCAGCATCGCCGGCGGCGCCGGGAGCGACTTTGTCCGCAATGTCCAGCTGGGGGCCATCGCCAACATTGTGGACTACGTCTTCCTCATGGGCTACGATATGCACGGCCCCTGGGACGGCTACGCCGACCTGAACGCCCCCCTCTACACCCCCGATGACGGCTCCCCCCAGTACACTCTCAGCGTCCAGGAGGCGGTGAACCGCTATTTGACGAGCGGCGTCAGCGCCAGCAAGCTGGTGCTGGGGATGCCCTTCTACGGCTACCGCTACCAGGTGACCGAAAGCTGGAACAACGGCCTCTACAGCCCCTTCACCGCCTCCCGCTCGGTGAGCTACGACACGGTGGTGAGCCAGTACCTCAACGTCTACACCCGCTTCTTCCACAGCACCGCCCAGGTCCCCTATCTCTTTAACGGGAGCTGGTTCATCACCTACGACGACCCCGACTCCATCGCCGCCAAGACCCGCTACGCCAAGAGCCTCGGCCTGGCCGGGGTGGGCGCCTGGGAGCTTTCCCAGGACAAAAGCGCGCGGCTCCTCAGCAGCGCCTACCGCGCCCTCATGGGGGGATAAAGCCCTCCCCGGGCGGAAAGAGCGGCGGGACCCCAAGCCGGGTCCCGCCGCCCTTTTTTGCGTCCGCGCCGGATTCCTTTTTCAGAACACCGTCTGCACCAGCAGCATATAAAGCACCGTTCCCCCCGCGATGGAGAGGAGCATCTGCCGCTTCCAGAGGTGCAGCCCCGCCGTGGCGGCGATGGCCAGCAGCTCCGACAGCCCGCGGCTCCCCGACAGGAAATCCACATTCCGCAGGCAGTAGACCACCAGCATCCCGAAGATGGCGGCGGGGAGGGCCTTCCCCAGGTATTGGACATACCGGGGGGTGGGGCGCTTGCCGGAAAAGACCAGGAAGGGCAGGAAGCGGGTGCCCATAGTTCCCAGGACGCAGAGGGCGATGGTAACCACCTGCTGGGCAAAGGTCATGGACATATCCCTTCCTCCTTTTTTTCGTCCGTGAGCTGTGTTTCGTCCAGCGCGGGTGCCTGCCCCGCTCTCTCGTCCGTGAGCCGTGTTTCGTTCAGCGAAAGCGTCTGCCCCGCTTTTTCGTCCGCGAGCTGCGTTTCGTTCAGCGAAAGCGTCTGCCCCGCTTTTTCGTCCGCGAGCTGCGTTTCGTTCAGCGCAGGCGCCTGCCCCGCTCTCTCGTCCGCGAGCTGCGTTTCGTTCAGCGCAGGCGTCTGCCCCGCTCTCTTGTCCGCGAGCTGCGCTCCGTCCGGCGCGGGTGCCTGCCCCGCTCTTCCGTCCGTGAGCCGCGCTCTGTCCGGCGCAGGCGTCTGCCCCGCTCTCTCGTCCGCGAGCTGCGCTCTGTCCGGCGCGGGGGCCGGCCATGTTCTCTCGATGGGCCGGCGGAACACCGTCAGCAGCCCCAGGATGCAGACCATGGCGGGCACCAGGAAGGAATCCGGCCCGAAGCACCAGAGGCAG
>CAJFUT010000076.1 GCA_904420255.1 uncultured Angelakisella sp.
AGGAATTCGCCGCCAAGGAAAAGCAGGTGAAGGCCATCGACGCGGCGGTGCGGGTAAAGCTGCTGGAGGACCGCTGGAGGGGGATCCGGGAGTCCATCCAGCGGCACCGGGCGGAGGAGGCCCAGCTGGCGGAGGAAACCGCCCGGGAGGAGGGGCGGCTGTCCGCCATGGAGCGGGAGCTGGCGGAAATCCCCCGCCGCCGGGCCCGGCTGGAAACCCTGGAAGCAGAAACCGCCCGCTGCCGGGAGGCCCTCTCCCTTTTGGCGGACCGGGAGGCCCGGCAGAAGAGCCTGGCGGAGCTGGAGCGCCGCCGGGCCGGTTTGGCCGCCCGGGGCGAAGGGATCTCCCTGGCGCTGGAGGCCGCGGCCCTGGAGGAGGAGCGGCAGGAGCGTCAGAAGGTCATTTCCCAGGGGGAGAACCTGGCCGCCCTGGGGGCCGAAACCCTTTTCCTGGCCCAAAGGGCAGCCTCCCTCCGGGAGGAACATCTGGCGGCCTACGGGCGGTTCCTTCGCAGCCAGGCGGCCCTGGTGGCCTCCACCCTGGAGGAGGGCCTCCCCTGCCCTGTCTGCGGCTCGGTCCACCACCCCTCCCCCGCCCGGCCGGAGGAAGGCGCCCCCACCCAGGAGGAGCTGGACCGGCAGAAGGCGGAGCTGGAAGAAGCCAGCCGGGAGAGCCTCCGGGTCCAGGAGGAAGCCAGAGCCCTGGCGGGGACCCTAGGGGCCCTGTGGCCGGAAGCCCATCTGACCCCCGAGGGGGTCTTCCAGGGGGACGGGGTCCTGGAGGGGAAGCTGGCGGAGCTCCGGGCCCGGCAGGAAAAGGCCGGGGAGGCGCTCCGGCAGCTGGAGGAAAAGCGCCGTGCCCTGGGGAAAAGCGCCCCCCTCCCCTCCCCCGGCGGCAGCGGCAGGCTCCGGGATGAGCTGGAGGGAGTGCGGCGGGAGCTGGCCCAGCAGGAAGGCGCCGCCCAGGCGGCCCGGCGGGAGCTGGACGCCCTGGAAAAGCGCCTGGGGGAGTTCCCCCTGGATCCCCCGCCGGCGGAGCGAATGGAGGCCCTGTCCCGGGAAAAGGCCGCCGTCCAGAAGGAAATCTCCGGCCTGGAATCGGAAGCTGCCCGCCTCCGGGAGGCGCTCTCCCAGAAGCGGGGCCGGCGGGAGGCCCTGGCCGGGGTGCTGGCCCAGGAGGAGGAGGACCAGCGCCGGAGCAAGGAGGAACTCCGCCGGGCCATGACCGAAAGCGGCTTCTCCACCCGGGAGGAATACCTGGCCGCCCTGGCCCGGGAAAAGGCTCGGGAGGCCCTTCACAAGCAGGTGGAGGATTACCGGAAGATGGTCATTTCGGTGGAGGCCAACCTCCAGGAGCTGGCCGCCGAGCTGGAGGGCCGGGAGCCTCCCCGGCTGGACCTGCTGGAGGAGCGGGACGCCGCCCTCCGCAAGGAGGAGGAGGAGCTGCAAAAGCGCTATCTCCAGGCGGTTTCCCAGATGGAGGTCTGCCGCCGCTCCTGGCAGGAGCTATGCCAGGTCAGCGGGGAGAGCCGGGAGCTGCTGGAGCGGTCCTCCATGGTGGCGGAGCTGGCCCGCCGGGCCGCCGGGGACAACGACAGTCGGATGAATTTTGAAACCTTCATCCTCTCGGCCTATTTTGAGGACATCATCAAAATGTGCAACCACTACCTGGGGGAGATGACCGAAGGGCGGTACCAGCTCTGCCGCATGACCTCGGCGGCGAAATACGGCGCCAGCTCCGGCCTGGACCTGGAGGTGCTGGACAACGACAGCGGCCTGCGCCGCCCCACCTCCACCCTTTCCGGAGGGGAGAGCTTCAAGGCGTCCCTTTCCCTGGCCCTGGGCCTGGCCGATGTGGTGCAGTATTATTCCGGCTCCATCCGGATCGAAACCCTTTTCATCGACGAGGGCTTCGGCACCCTGGACGACAACTCCCGCCAGAGCGCCGTGGACGCCCTGCTCTCCCTGCGCTCCGCCGGCCGGATGATCGGGGTCATCAGCCATGTGGAAGCCCTCCGGGAGCAGATCGGCACCGTTCTCTCGGTGTCCTCCGGCCGGGGCGGCAGCCATGCGAAATTTCTCTGAAGGCCCCGGGAAAGCCTTGACGGAAGCGGCCCGGCACGGTATAATAATAGGCGCTGACGCCGGGGGCGGTTTGTCCGTTCCCGGCTTTTTATGAAACAATCCGCTAGAGTGGCTCAGTCGGTAGAGCAGCTGATTCGTAATATCCATCGCACCGTAAAACAACCAAATATGCTGGAGTGGCTCAGTCGGTAGAGCAGCGCACTCGTAATGCGCAGGTCGTCGGTTCAAGTCCGATCTCCAGCTCCAAAAACGGCCAAAATCGCTTGATTTTGGCCGTTTTTTCGCCTTTTCTCAGGATTTGACGATCCGATGCTTTGACGATTTTGGGTTACCCTTCGGTCGTTGGTCAGAAAATATTTGCTGGGATTTTCCAGCGTGAATGGCCCCTGACCCACACCGTGACCCACACGGGGAAAGGCCTGGAAAGGACAGGAAAGCACCGGAGAGCAGGGTTTGCCTGTTTTCCGGTGCTTTCTGCTGCTATTTTTTGTGTCTCACATTACCTGTGCCATAAAGTTTCCCATCTTTTCCGCCGCCTGCTCCTGCATCTGCCGGGTGGCATGGGTGTAGGTACGCAGGGTGAAGCCTGCGTCATAGTGACCGAGCATGCTGGATACCGTCTTCACATCTACCCCGTTTTGCAGGGCCAGGGTGGCGAAGGTGTGCCGGAGGTCATGGAACCGGATGTGTTCCAACCCGGCATCCTTGAGAATCTTCATGTGCAGCTTCACAACCGAATCCGGGTAGTACATCCCGCCGTTTTTCGGAGATGGGAACATGTAAGGGTTGTCGGGATGTTTCTTGTGCTCCTGGATGAGCAAGGTGACTGCTTCCTGCGGGATAGAGATCTTTCGAATAGAGTTCTCCGTCTTGGGGCGGCTCACCGTAATTTCTCCCTCTGGACTGCGCAGGGCCTGCTTGCTCACCGAGATGGTGCGGTTCTTTTCGTCCAGGTCAGACCAGAGGAGGGCGACCAACTCCCCTTTACGGATGCCGCTGGTGAGTTCCAAGTAAAACATGGACAGAACGCCTCTCTTGTCCGCCGCTTCCAGATAGGCTTTCATATCTTCCGGGTGCAAAATCTTCATCTCCTGTTTTTCCAGTTTTGGGATGATACAATCCTCGGTAGGGTTGCGCAGGATCAAGCGCTCTTTCACTGCCCGATCCAGAGCGTTGTGGAGCATCATGTGGATACCCCGAACGGTACTGCTGCTCAGGCCCGGCTGCTTGCGTTTCTGACATTCCCGCAGCCTGCCGTTTTCCTGAAGGCCTTTATACAGCTTTTGAATCTCCCGGCTGGTGAGCTTGTTCAGCTTGATGTCCCCAATCCTGGGGATGGTGTGCAGCTCGATACACC
>CAJFUT010000077.1 GCA_904420255.1 uncultured Angelakisella sp.
CACCTTGCCGGTGGCCTTATCCACCCGGCGGTAGGGGGCCTCGATGAAGCCGTACTGGTTGATCCGGGCGAAGGAGGCCAGGTAGGAAATGAGGCCGATGTTGGGGCCTTCGGGGGTTTCAATGGGGCACATCCGGCCGTAATGGCTGTAGTGGACGTCCCGGACCTCGAACCCGGCCCGGTCACGGGAAAGGCCGCCGGGGCCCAGGGCGGAAAGGCGCCGCTTGTGGGTCAGCTCCGCCAGGGGGTTGGTCTGGTCCATGAACTGGGACAGGGGGGAGGAGCCGAAGAACTCCTTGATGGCCGCCACCACCGGGCGGATGTTGATGAGGGCCTGGGGGGTGATGGCCTCGCTGTCCTGGGCCTGGGTGGTCATCCGCTCCCGGATGACCCGCTCCATCCGGGCGAAGCCGATGCGGAACTGGTTCTGGAGAAGCTCCCCCACGCTGCGGATGCGGCGGTTGCCCAGGTGGTCGATGTCGTCGGTGGTGCCGATGTCGTAGTGGAGGCAGCACATATAATTGATGGTGGCGTAAATATCATATTTACGGATGTACTTGGGGATCAGCTCGTCGATGCGGGAGGCGATGGCGGCCTTTTTCTCCTCGTCGGTGGGGCAGGTTTCCAGAATCTCCCGGAGGACGGGGAAATAGACCTTCTCGTTGACCCCCAGCTCCTTGCAGTCGAAGCCGACGAAATTCCCGATGTCCACCATGGAATTGGAGAAGATCTTGATCTCGCTGCCATCCTCCAGCCGCACCCAGGCGGTATCCACCCCCAGGTTTTCCAGCTGGTGGGCCTTATCCCGGCCGATGACCTCCCCTTCCTCGGCCACGATCTCCCCGGTGAGGGGGTCGGCGATGGGGCGGGAAAGGGTGCGGCCGTTGAGCCGGGCGGAAATGGCCAGCTTCTTGTTGTACTTATAGCGCCCCACCCGGGAAAGGTCGTAGCGCCGGGCGTCGAAGAGCAGCTGCACCAGGTGCTTGACGGCGGAATCCATGGTGGGGGGCTCCCCGGGGCGCAGCTTGCGGTACACCTCCAGGATGGCCTCGTCGCCGGTCATCTCGCTGTCCTTGGCGGCGATGGTCTTCTCCATGTAGTCATCCTTGCCGAAGATCTCGTAGATCTCCTCATTGGTGCCCAGGCTGGGGGTCAGGGCGTTGGCCACGTCGGCCCCCAGCTCCTCGGGGGTGACGTCGTCCCGGACGCGCAGCAGGGCCCGGATGAAGGTGGTGATGGGGAGCTTCCTGTTTTTATCGATGCGGACGCTGAAAACGTCGTTGGAGTCGCTGTCATATTCCAGCCAGGCGCCCCGGTTGGGGATGACGGTGGCCTCAAAGAGCTTTTTGCCGGCGGCGTCAAAGTGGGAATCGTAATAGACCCCGGGGCTGCGCACCAGCTGGGAGACGATGACCCGCTCGGCGCCGTTGATGATAAAGGTGCCGGCCTCGGTCATCAGGGGGAAATCCCCCATATAGATGTCCTGCTCCTTCACCTCGCCGGTCTCCTTGTTGAGGAGGCTGGCCCGGACCCGCATGGGGGCGGCGTAGGTGGCGTCCCGCTCCTTGCACTCAGCGATGGTATACTTGGGCTTGTCGTCCAGACGGTAGTCGATGAAATCCAGCACCAGGTTCCCCTGGTAATCGGTGATGGATGAAATGTCCTTGAAAACCGCCTTCAGACCTTCCTCCAGGAACCATCGGTATGAGTTCTTCTGGACCTCGATGAGGTTCGGCATATCCAGTACCTCATCGATCCGGGCAAAGCTCATGCGGGTCGTCTTGCCCTGCTGGACAGGTTTTACATTTACCATCCGCTATTCACTCCATTCCATCTATTTTCCCCATAATCCTGCTCCCCGTTGACACCTGTTCCTTTTGGTTATCCCTGCCAAAAAACAGCTTTCAAAATCAGTACTATCCAACATCTCATAGTACAGATAGGGCGCAATTATGCATTATGATACAGTATTACATTATAAGTCACGCCTTACCTGATGTCAAGGAAATTTCTTGCAGGGGAGCGAATTTTTTTCCGGGCCGCCCATGGATATTCTTGGCAGGAACGGTGGCTTCATGCATCCCCCTCCCGGCAGGCGGGCGGCTCCCTTCCGTTTGACTTTTCCGGGACCGCGGCCTACAATGAAAGGCGGAGGTGGGAAAATGAAGCGGGAAACGGTGTTCTTTTCCGACGGGGAGGGCCTGTGGGCCCTCCGGGACGGGGAGGTTCTCCCCCTGGCCAGCGGCCGGCTGGAGCAGTACCGCCGGAAC
>CAJFUT010000078.1 GCA_904420255.1 uncultured Angelakisella sp.
CCGGCGCAGAGAGCAGAACAAAAACGGAAAGAAGCCCGGCGCAGCCCGTCTTTGTCACTTTCTCTCGGCAGAGAAAGTGAGGCCCGGGGTCGCGCTGCGACCGGAGTAAGCTATTTAAGAGAAAACCCAGCAGGACAAAAAAGAGCGGGGCACAACCTAGCGATTCACGAAACATAGCTCACGGACAAAAAAAGCCCAGCGCAGCGGATTCTTTGGCCACTTTCTTTTGATCAAGAAAGTGGCATCCGCGGACCAGCGCGGATGGCTGAACAAAAATTAGAATGAAGCGCGACGTTTCAGCAGGGTGCGGGCAAAGCCCGCAAAGAGCAGCCGATTCAGGCGCCGCTGCCCGCCGGTTCCGTTTTGGGCTTATTAACCAGGCCGCTCACCTTGTCGATGAGGTCGGGGGCCATCCCCACCACCCGGTCGGCGGTGCTCTGGTAGGGCTGGACCGGCAGCACCTTGACGTCCCCGCTGCGGATCACCAAAAAGGCGATGGGGGTGATGGAAACCCCGCCGCCGGTGCCGCCGCCGAACAGCTCCTTCTGGGTGGCGGGCAGGTCGCTGCCGCCGCTGGCGTAGCCGAAGGTCACCTTGGAAACCGGCAGGATGGTGGTGCCGTCGGGGGTGGTGACGGCCTTTCCGATGACCGAGTTGGAGTCGATGAGGGCCTGAAGGTTCTTCATGGAGCTGTCGGTCAGCTCGCTGATGGGCTTGGTTGCCATAAGATTACACCGCCTTTTTCAGATTGGGTTTGTTGGTTTCAGATGAGGGCCGCTTCCCCCGGGAGGATTTCCCGCCCCCCAGGGCCGCCAGGAGGGTCCCGGCGGAGCGCCAGAGGAACAGGATCCCCCCCGCAAGGAGGGTGGAGGGCCGCACCCGGAGGGAAATCTCCGCGTCGGCCGCCTCCCGGCCGGAAAGATAGTCCGGCAGGACGTTGAAAACAAATTCCCGGACCCGGACGCACCCCCGGAGCCCGGCGCTGAGGCTGTGGCCCAGGGCGTAGGCCCTGCCGCAGGCCATCCCCACCTCCGACGCCTCCTCCCCCGAGAGGACCAGGGCGACGCGGCACCGGGAAAGGGTGAGGCGCTTCATGATGTAGCCGGCGCTTTCCGCCAGGTGGGGCAGCAGGTCGTTCACCAGCTGGAGCAGCTCCAAAAACCGCTGGGCGGCGCCCTTCCGCTCCCTCGCCGGGGCGGGGGCCGCTTCCTTTTGGGGCTTCTGCTTTTTGGAGCGGCGGGGCTTGTCCGGCTTTTCCTTCCGGGGGAGGATGGGGACGGGGATGACCCACAGCAGCCGCAGCCGCAGATGGAGGACCTCCCGCCGCCACACCGCCTCCAGCTCCACCGGGGCGAAGAGCAGCAGGAGCAGCAGCCCCAGGAGGGCCGGGAGAAGGTATTTCAGCATCTTCCATCACCCCGTCATGATTGGGTCAGCTCCCCGAAGGTGAGCTGGTCGTCGTCCTCCCCGCCGGGGTCCGGCTCCCCTTCCGCCTCCCCGGTGACGTCGGGGAGGTCGTCCAGGCTTTCCAGGCCGAAGCACCGGAGGAAGGCCGGGGTGGTGCGGTAGGCGATGGGCCGGCCGGGGAGCTCCAGCCGCCCGGCCTCCTCCACCAGCCCCTTCTCCACCAGGGAGGTCACCACCGAGGAGCTGTCCACCCCCCGGACCTGCTCCACAAACCCCCGGGTCACCGGCTGGTTGTAGGCAATCACCGCCAGCACCTCCAGGGCCGCGGCGGAGAGGGGGGTGTTCCGCCGCAGCTCCAGGGCCCGGCGGATCTCCCCGGCGTAAACCGGCCGGGTGCAGAGCTGGTAGGCGGTGCCCAGCCGCCGCAGCTCCAGGGGCAGCTCCCCCTCGTCCAGCCAGGCGGAGATGCCGGCGGCGTAGGAGGCCACCTCCTCCTGGGTCAGGTCCAGGGCCTCGGCGGCCCGGGCCCCCTCCAGGGGTTCCCCCGCGGCGAAGAGGATTGCCAAAAGCTTATTCTGGGTTTCACTCAGCTGCACGGCTGCCGCCTCCTTTCCTTTCCTCCCTGCCCCGGCCCAGGAACTGGATCACCGTGTCCTCCTGGGTGAGGCGGATCCGCCCGGCCTTCATCAGCTCCAGCACCGCCATAAAGGTGGCCACCGCCTCGCTCCGGGAGCGGGATTGGAGAAAGAGCCCGGAAAGGCTCATGGTGGTTTTCTTGTAGAGCCGCCGGAGGATAAAGAGGATCCGGGAGGAAACGCTCACCACCGGCGCGGCCACCAGGGGGGAAAAGACCCTGGACTCCGGCGGGAGCCGGCGGCGGCCCCGGCCCATGGCCTCCCGGTAGCTCCTGGCCAGGAGGGAGGCCGGGTGGCGGAGGGCGTAGGTCTTGTCCATGGGGATGTCCGCCTGGGGGCGGACAAAGGCCCCGAAGCCCTCCCCACGGTCCCCCAGGAGGGCGGCGGCGGCCTTGCAGGACTGATATTCCAGCAGCTGGCCCACCAGCTCCGCCTTGGCCTTCCGCTCCTCCTCCTCGTATTTGGGCAGGAGGCTCACCGTCTTGATATAAACCAGCCGGGAGGCCATCTCCAGAAATTCGCTGGCCACCTCCAGGTCCCGCTCCTGCCGGTCCCGGATGTAGGCCATGTACTGGGTCAGGAGGCTGGAGATCTCAATATCCAGGATGTTCAGCTGGTGCTTGGCAATGAGGGCCAGGATCAGGTCCAGGGGCCCCTCGTATTCCTCGGTGACCCGGAAGGACAGCTTTTCTTCCTCCATCCCCTTCTCCTTTCCTCAGCCCAAAAAGCCGGTGAGGGCGTCCAGCACCCCCAGCACGGCGTTGGAGGCGGCCCCCAGGGGGAAGCTGAGGACCCCCGAAAAGAGGGCGATCATCAGCACCGCCATAATCACCCGCTCGTACCGCATCAGGGCGTAGTAGGCCCGGTAGGGCAGCAGGGCGGTGAGGAGGCGGGAGCCGTCCAGGGGCGGGATGGGGATCATGTTGAACACCGCAAGGTAGACGGTGTTCTCGATGACGATGTAGAAGATAAAGACGGCGGCGGTAGGCAGCCAGGGGGCGGCGATCTTGAATACCGCCAGGGCAAAGAGGGCCAGAAGGATATTGGCTGCCGGCCCCGCCAGGGCGGTGATGGCCATGCCCCACTTGGGGCTGCGGAAATTCCGGGTGTCCACCGGCACGGGCTTTGCCCACCCCAGCCCGGTGAGGACCAGCATGGTGGAGCCCACCGGGTCCAGATGCACCAGGGGGTTGAGGGTGGTGCGGCCCAGGTCCCGGGCGGTGTGGTCCCCCATCCAGGAGGCCACCAGGCCGTGGGCGCATTCGTGAATGGGGATCACCGCCACCAGGACGATGGCCCGGACCAGGATCTCCAGGACATAAGTGTTGTAGAACAAAATCAAAAACTCCTCGCCGGGCATATCGCCCCATTTTGTATGTTAGGATTCTTCTTCTTATTATAGTGGCGCGCGGGGGAAAATACAAGTGCCGGGGAAGACCCCTGGACCCCTTTTCCGCCCCGCCGGATTTTCTCTTAAATAGATTACTCCGGTCGCACCGGAAGTCCGGGTTATGTTACTTTCTTGATCAGAAGAAAGTAACCAAAGACTGACCAAAGGGGGCACCCCTTTGGAAACCCCACG
>CAJFUT010000079.1 GCA_904420255.1 uncultured Angelakisella sp.
CCAGGCTGCCGGGCCCCTCGGGAAGCCTGGCGCTTCGCAGAACTGCCCACAGCTTTACCAGGGGGAGAGCGGAGGCTTGGAGCCGTCCACGAAACCAATGGCGGGCCAAGCCGGAGCCCCCCTGCACCCCCTTTCGCCTCTGAGGGGGCCCGGGGGGCTCCCCGGCCGCTCTTTGTCACTTTCTCTCGGCAGAGAAAGTGAAGCCCGGACTCCCGGTGCGACCGGAGTAAAAACAAGAATGGCAACTTAGCGGGGATGAAAAAAGAGTTCAAGGGGTTTGCCCCTTTGGTCAGTCTTTGGTTACTTTCTTCTGATGAAGAAAGTAACAAATGCGGCGTTGCGCGGAGAGCGGAACAAAGATAGAATAAGGCGCGACGGTGCAGAATAAGAGGTTGCGGGCTTCGCCCGCTTAGAAATTATCTTTGTTGTCTGCCAGCAGGCTGGATGTGCCCTCCTCGAAGTTGACCTCAAAGCTCTGGTAGAGGCTGCCGTCGATATAGACGTCGGCGATGGAGGAGCCCTCCCCGGTGAGGGGGATCATGATGGACCGCTGCTCCGCCGGGTCGATGTTCTCGGAATAGACCTCCACGCCGTCCAGCTGCACCACCACCCGGTAGGTATCCCCGGATTCCTGCATGGCGGTGGTGAAGAAGACCCGCATCTTGTAGTCGGCGGTGGGGATCACCTCATCGCTGGCCACCGTCAGGTAGACGGTGCTGCCGATGTCCAGGCGGGCGGGGTGCTTGGGGTTCTGGTTGATGACGGTGTCGTAGTCCAGGGTGCTGGCCTCATAGGTGACGCTGGCCTTGAGGCCCGCGTCCTCCAGCATCTCCTCGGCGTCCCGCAGGTCGTAGGTCATCACGTCCGGGACCACCACCTTCTCCTTGCCGGTGCCGGTGCTGACGAAGACGGTGATGGTGTCGCCGCTGACCACCGTTTCGTTCATGCCGGGGCTGGTCTGGGTGACGTTGCCCTCGGCGATGGTGGGGCTGGTCTCCTGGACGGTTTCATACTTGAGGCCCAGCTCGGTGAGCTTGGCGTAGACCAGCGCCGCCTCCTGGTCCTTGAAGTCCGGGAGGGTGATGGTCTGGCTGCCGGTGCTCACCTTCACCTGGATGGTGATGCCCTCTTTCACCCGCTTGCCCGAGGTGGGGGTCTGCTCGAAGATGACCCCGGCGGGGTACTGGTTATTGAATTCCTGGCTCTCCACCTCCAGGGTGTAGAGGTCGCTGTCCCGCACCTCCTCGTAGCTCTGGCCCACCAGGTTGGGGCAGTCCATCTCCGGCACCTTCTCGAAGGGCCGGTTGATGGCCACCATCACCCCCATGAAGATGAGGGTGCCCACCACAAAGGCGCAGGTGATGCCGAAAAGCACCGTCAGGTAGGTGATCTTCCGCCGGCGGCGCCCCCTGCGGGAGGGGGTTTCCGGGTCGGTCCGGCCGCCGGAGCGGCGGCTGCCGGCGGGGCGCTTGCCGCCCTCCTTCCTGGCCGGGGCCTGGCCGGGGGTGTTGTCGTCCATGAACCGCTGGACGTCGGTGCGGCGCTCCAGGGCGGTTTCCAGCTCGGCGTAGCCAAAGAGCACATTGGGGTCGCTGAGGAATTTTTCCAGGTCCCGGAGCATCTCCCCGGCGGTCTGGTAGCGGCGGTCCGGGTCCTTGCACATGGCCTTGACGGTGATGTCCTCCAGCCCCTCGGGGATCTCCGGGTTCAGCTCCCGGGGGCGGATGGGCCGGTCCTCGATCTGCTTGAGGGCCACCCCGATGGGGGAATCCCCCTCGAAGGGGAGCCGCCCGGTGATCATCTCAAAGAGGATGACCCCGGCGGAATAGATATCCGCCCGCTGGTCCACCACCGCGTCCCCCCGGGCCTGCTCCGGGCTGATGTAGTGGACCGAGCCGATGGCCTTGTCGGTCATGGTCCGGGACTGGGACATGGTGAAGCGGGCAATGCCGAAATCCATCACCTTGATGGTGCCGTCGTTTTTCACCATGATGTTCTGGGGCTTGATGTCCCGGTGGACGATGCCGTTGTCGTGGGCGTGCTGGAGGGCCAGCATCAGCTGCATGGCCAGGGCGGCGGCCACCTTGGGGGCCACCACCTTCTTCTTCTCGATATATTCCTTCAGGGTGATGCCCTGGACGTACTCCATGATGATGACGGGGTTCTGGCGGTCCAGCAGCACATCGTAGATTTTGACGATGTTGGGGTGGTTCAGGGAATAGATGGCCTTGGATTCGTTCCGGAAGCGCCGGAGGGATTCGTCGTTGCCGGCGTATTCGTCCCGGAGCATCTTGATGGCCACCGGGCGGTTTTCCGCCGTATCAAAGCCCCGGTAGACATTGGCCATCCCCCCCACCCCGATGAGCTCCTCGATGAGGTACCGGCCTTCCAGCATTTTTCCCAGTACATTATCCATTCTCGTTCTCCTCGTAGTGAATGATCACCGCCGTGATGTTGTCCTTGCCGCCCCGGGCGTTGGCCGCGTCCATGAGGCACCGGCCGTCGTCCTGGGCCGCCGCCTGGCGGACGCAGGCCCGGAGGGTGGCGGGGTCCAGCATATTGTAAAGGCCGTCGGAGCAGAGGAGGAGGATATCCCCCGGCTCCAGGCCGGCGGTGCTGTAGGCGATGTCCACCGTGGGCTCCACCCCCACCGCCCGGGTGAGGCTGTGGCGGTCCGGGTGGGTTTGGGCCTGCTCCGCCGTGATCCGCCCCCGCTCCAGCAGCATCTGGGCCCGGGTGTGGTCCACGGTGAGCTGCCGCAGCTCCTCCCCCCGCAGGAGGTAGCCCCGGCTGTCCCCCACGCTGGCAAGGTAGGCCTGGCGGCCGGTGACCACCGCCAGGCAGACGGTGGTGCCCATGCCGGCCATGGTTTCCGGGTCCTGGGCCGCCTTGTCGTAGACCATGGCGTTGGCGGTGGTGACGGCGCTTTCCAGGATCATATAGACCGAGCGCTGGTCCAGGCCCTCCCGGTAGGAGCTTTCCAGCATCCTGCGGATCTCCTCGCAGGCGATGGCGCTGGCCACCCCTCCGGCGTTTTCGCCTCCCAGGCCGTCGCAGACCACCCCGTAGGCGAAATCCGGGGAGAACACCTCCCCGGCGAACCGGTCCTCATTGACCTCCCGCACCAGGCCCTTATCGGTGGCGCCGGTCAGCCTCAGCACGGCCAAACCCCCCTCTCACACTGTCCTCATTCCAAAATCCGTTCATCCTCAAAACGATCCCCGCCCTCCCGGGGCTTCAGGCCCCCCTGGCGGCGGAGCTGGCCGCAGGCGGCGGAAATATCGCTGCCCAGCTCCCGGCGGACGGTGGCGTTGATCCCCAGCTCCCCCAGCCGGGCGGCGAAGGCCTCCACCGCCCGGCGGCTGCTCCGGCGGGTGGCCCGCTCCTTCACCGGGTTGACCGGGATCAGGTTCACGTGGCAGTTCTGCCCCCGGAGGAGCCCTGCCAGGGCCTCCGCCCCGGCGGGGGTGTCGTTGACCCCGTCGATGAGGGCGTATTCGTAGGAGATCCGCCGCCCGGTGGCTTCAAAGTAATCCCGGCAGGCGGCCATCAGCTCCCCGATGGGCCAGCGGCTGTTCACCGGCATGATGGCGGAGCGGGTGGCGTCGTCGGGGGCGTGGAGGGAAACCGACAGGGTCAGCCCCAGCCGCCGCTCCCCCAGCCGCCGGATGCCGTCCACCAGGCCGCAGGTGCTTAAGGAAACGTGGCGCAGGCTCAGGTTCTGGCCCTGGGGGGAGGAGAGGATCTCCAGGAACTTCATCACATTCTCAAAGTTATCCAGGGGCTCCCCGATGCCCATAAGCACCAGGGAGGAGATGGGCCGTCCCATCTGGCGCTGGGCCTCGTAGACCTCCCCCAGCATCTCCCCGGGGGTGAGGTTCCGCACCAGCCCCCCCAGGGTGGAGGCGCAGAACCGGCAGCCCATCCGGCATCCCACCTGGGTGGAAATGCAGAGGCTGGGGCCGTGGTGGTACTCCATCCAGACCGTTTCCACGCAGTTGCCGTCCTCCAGCGCAAAGAGGAACTTCCGGGTGCCGTCCAGGGCGGATTCCAGCTTCAGCCGGGTCGACACCGGGGCGATTTTGGCCCGGCTCTCCAGCTCCCGGCGCAGGGCGGCGGGGAGGTTTGTCATCTCCCCAAAGGAGGAAGCCTGCTTCTGGTGGAGCCACTGGTAAAGCTGCCGGGCCCGGAAGGCGGGCTCCTGCAGCTCCCCCGTCACCCAGGCGGAAAGCTCCGGCAGGGTGAGGGAAGAAAGGTCGGTCACGCAAAGCCCTCCTTCCGCTCCAGCGCCGCCACAAAGAAGCCGTCGCAGTCCAGCCCCTCCCGGCCGCGGATGTAGGTCTTGGGAGGCGCCGCCGTCCGGTACTCGGGGTGGGCGGCCAGGAACCGCTCCACCACCCCTTCGTTTTCCTGGGGGTTGAGGGTGCAGGTGGAGTAGACCAGCCGGCCCCCCGGCTTCAGATAGCATGAGGCGGTATCGAGTATATTATACTGCACATCCGGCAGTCCGTCCAGAGAATCCAGGGGCTTGTAGCGGATTTCCGGCTTCCGCCGCAGGGTGCCGAAGCCGGAGCAGACCACGTCGCAGAGGACCCGGTCGAACCGCCCCAGGAGGGCGGGGTCGGGCTCCCGGGCGTCCCCCGGGCAGGTTTCCACCGAGGCGAGGCCCAGCCGGGCGGCCCCCTCCTCCACCAGCCGGAGGCGCTGGGGGTAGAGGTCCCGGGCCAGGAGGCGGCCCCGGTCCCCCATCAGCTGGGCCAGGGTGAAGGTCTTGCCCCCCGGGGCGGCGCAGAGGTCCAGCACCTCCATGCCGGGGCGGGGGTCCAGGGCGGCGGCGCAGAGCTGGCTGGAAATATCCTGGATGTGGAAAAGCCCCTCCCGGAAGGCGGCCAGCTCCCCCACCGGGCCGGGGTCCACCAGCCGCAGGGCCCCCGGCACCCCGGGGACCTCCTCCGACGCCACCCCCTCCTCCCGGAGCCGCTCCCGCAGGGCGGCGGGGGCGGTCCTTTGGGTGTTGACCCGGGCGAACACCGGGGCGGGGCCCCGGGTCCCCTCCAGGATCTCCAGGGCGGTTTCGTGGCCGTAGCCCCTGCGCCAGAGCTGGATCAGGGGGCCGGGCACCGAGTATTCCACCGAAAGGGCCCCCAGCTTGTCCTTGGGGGCGGGGCAGCGGCAGCCCTCCCGGCTCATGGCCCGCAGCACCCCGTTGACAAAGCCGGCGGCCTTCCCGGCCCCCAGGGCCCGGGCGGTTTCCACGCTCTGGCCCACGGCGGCGGCAGGGGGCACCGACGGCATATACATCAGCTGATAGGCCCCCAGCCGCAGGGCCGCCCGGACGGCGGGGTCCATCTTCAGCACCGGAACCCGGCTGTAGTGGCTCAGGGTCCAATCCAGGGTGATCCGCCGCTCCAGCACCCCGTAAAAGAGGGCGGAGCAGAAGGCCCTGTCCCGCCGGGGGAGGTCCCCCCGCCGGAAGTAGGGCTCCAGCACCAGGTTGGAATAGCTGCCGTCCCGCTCCACGTCCATGAGGGCGGCGGCAGCGATCTGCCGGGAATCCATTCTTGATCACTCCTTGCGGGGGAGCCCCCGCGGGCAAGTCCGTGAGCTGCGGTTCGTGAATCGCCAGTTTGTGGGCCGCTCTTTGGGGGCCGGAGGCCCCCACTCCTTTGCAACGCTGGATTTCTTTCTATTTATGTTCCGCTCGCAGCGCCGGTTCGCGGATGTTACTTTCTTGATCAGAAGAAAGTAACCAAAGAGGGCGCTGACGCTAGGCTTCTTTCCGGTAATACTCCGGTCGCACCGGAAGTCCGGGCCTCACTTTCTCTGCCGAGAGAAAGTGACAAAGACGGGCTGCGCCGGGCTTCTTTCCGTTTTTGTTCTGCTCTCTGCGCCGG
>CAJFUT010000080.1 GCA_904420255.1 uncultured Angelakisella sp.
CTCAAAACCGTGGTGGGCGACGCTTTTGGCGATATCCCGCACCACGCTGGCCAGGGTATTCATGCTGAGGGTGAGGGTGCCGGAGAAACCCATATGCTCGTTGCTCTTGCCCACCGTCACCGCCGGCAGCACCAGCACATCCATATCTTCCGGAACCACCTTGGAAAAGGCCTCCAGCACCCCCTCCAAAATGATGGTGTCGGTGCCGATAGGCAGGTGCTTGCCGTGCTGCTCATGAGCAGCCACTGGCAGCACCACAATGGTGTTTTTCTTGTCCATAGCGGCCACTTCGTTGGATTTGGTTTCGGTCAACAATCTGTACATTCCGCATATCTCCTTCCGTTTTCCAGGTCCGCGGCAAAGGGCCCGGAAGCCCTTTTGCCAGTCCGAATCCATCATAGCACAAATCCCCGGGAATGGGAAGAAAAGCCTTCCGAAATTTCCCACGCCTTCCCTTCCCCCGCCGGGGCATCCTATGGGCGAGGTGATTTCACAATGGCGAAAGCAGGCACGCGCCGCCCCGACCCCCGGGAACCCCACGGCACCGAAAGCAACCATAAGGCCCGTTTCCCCAAGAACCAGGCCCAGCCGGTGCCGGAGCTCCAGGGCCCGGCCAAGCGCGGCAAGGCCAAGGTCCGGCCCATCATCGGGGACGGGAGCCCCCACCCCCAAAAGGTTTACCACCAGCTCAAGGGGGACGGCTCAGTGGGCGATACCCGCCCCCCGGCGGACTAGAGGGCAGGCAAAACAAAAACACCCCCTGGGCGGCCATCCGACCCGGGGGTTGTTTTTATTTCAGCGGGTACAGGCCCCGCCGGCATTTTGAATTTCAGAAAGGCCCGGTCAGTCGGGGAAGTCCTCCTCCAGGCGCTCCAGCCGCTTGTCAAGCTGGACGAGGAGGGCGGTTTCCTCCCGCACCTGGTCCGCCAGCTTCCGCTGCTGCTCCTTCTGGAGGCGCTGGAGCCAGGCGATCTCCGGGGCGAAGTCCTTCTCCTTCTCCCGCTTTTTCCGGCGGATCTCCCGGATCAGGCCGTCCAGGGGAAGCCGGGGGCAGAGCCGCCCCGCCCCCCACATGAGCCGCTCCGGGGGCTGGTCCAGGGCCATTTTGGCGAAGTACTCCACCACCTCCGGGTCAAAGTTGTCGGCGTAGCGGTTGTCGTCCACCTGGCAGAGGGAGGCCAGCGCCCCCCGGACATCCCCGGCGGCCAGCTGCCAGGCGGCCTTGTGGAGGCAGGAGATGATCTCCTGGGTGTTCTCGTGGGGGAAGATGGGCTCCTCGTTCCAGTTGAGGCGGACAAACTGGTCCTGGCACCAGCGGAACAGCTCCAGCAGCTCCCGGCGCAGGGGGGCCAGCTCCTCGGGGCGGGACTGAGGCCCCGCCGCCTCGTTGAGCTCCCAGATCCACTGGGTGATGCGGTCGGCCCGCTTGGCGGCCTGGGTGAGCCGCCGGCGGAAGGCCCCCTCGGTGCGGGGGGCCAGGTGCTGGTTCCAGAGGCTCTCGTCCAGGGCCCACAGCCGCTCGGAAAAATCCAGGGGCGGCAGGGCCAGCCGGTCGAAGGCCAGCAGCAGCCGGCTGTAAAAGAGGTGGTGGAAGGTGTAGATCCGCTGGTCGTAGGCGCTGTCGTTGTCGTACTGGGAGTGGTAGTGGGTTTCCATGAAGCTGTCGGTGCCGAATTCGTTGACCATGGAGGGCACCCCGGCGATGGACATGGAGAAATCGTCGGACCAGGTCTGGACCGGGCAGATCACCCCCACCCCCTTGGGGCAGAGGCGGGCCATGGAGGCGGGGAGCTCCCGGATCTGCTCCTGGAGGAACTTCTTGTATTCATAGACGCTGCGGACCTTGTGGCGCTTGCCGTGGGTGTGGGCGGGCAGCTCGAAGTTGAGGTTGGCCACCGCCCGGCCCACCCACTCCGGGTGGAGTCGGAAAATCTGGTTGTAGGCCCCGGTGGACCAGTCGTACCGGGAATCGATGACCCCCCACTCCTCGGCGGCCATGGCGCAGAACACCAGGGTCTTCTGGGGGCGGTAGCCGGACTGGAGGACGGCCCGGGCGATGCCCAGCATCATGGAAACGGCGGTGTTGTCGTCCTGGAAGCCCTCGAAATAGGAGTCGTAATGGGCCGAGAGGATAATCATGGCGTCCGGCTCCCGGCCCGGGATGGTCCCCACAATGTTCCGGGATTTGGCCCCGGGCATGACGGTGGAGCGGGCGTCCAGGAACACCTGGGCGCACTCCCCGAATTCCAGCCCCATCCGGTCCATCAGCTCCATGGCGTCCCTCTTGGAGAGGGAGAAGGCCGGGGCGTCCCTGGGGCCGCAGATGTCCTGGGTATTGAGGCTCTTGGCGTTCACCTCGCCGTAGCCGCTCATCTGCACCGCCAGAATCCCCGCCGCCCCCCGGAGGTGGGCCTGGTAGGCGGGGTAATTGATCCACCAGTCGTCCCGCTGGTTGATGGCCACCAGGGCCAGCTTGCCGGCAAGGTCCAGCTGGTCCAGCTCCCGGGCGGTGCCCCGGCCGGCGTTGATGAGGGTGTATTCCCGCTTCCCCTGGGTGTCGAAATCGGTCTGGTAGCCCCCCAGTTCGGCGGAATGGAGGTTCCCCTGGGGGTCGATGTAGCTGAGGCGGGCGTGGTGGAAATCCCAGCCGTCCAGGGTGAATTCGTCCTGGGTCACCACAAGGCCCAGGGCGGCCATCTCCTCCGCCAGCATCTGGCCGGTCAGGTATTCCGCCCGGCTGCCGGCGGTGCGGTAGCCCAGCACCGGGTTGGTCTTGTATTTTTCCATCCCCTTGGCCAGGCGGTAGGACCATTCCACATCCAGCTGGGCCGCCAGGGCCTCCCACTGGGGGTCCTTGCGGCGGGGCGCGGTGGTTTTCATCATGGGCGAAGCCTCCTCCGGGAAAATCCGGGGCGCCCGGGGTCAAAAAAACGGACCCGCGCCCCAACGGTACTATGGTAGCGCGAATCCCTGTTCTTGTCAAACGGGCGGCCCCGGCGGGCAATGACGTTCGCTGCACTGTACGAAACAATAGATTGTACGCCGCGCAGCTTGGGATTCGGAAGGCGTTTTAGCTCCCCTAGCCCAGCGCCTTAGGGAGAACGCGCCCGCCCAGGGGGAGCGGAGACCCGGAACCGAGGGCGAATCTAGCTCCGGGCCGGGTCGGAGCCCCCCCTCGGCAGGACTTCCGCCCTGCACGGGGGCCCGGGGGGCTCTCCGGCCGCTCTTTGTCACTTTCTCTCGGCAGAGAAAGTGAAGCCCGGACTTCCGGTACGACCGGAGTAAACTGATGATGCACAAATC
>CAJFUT010000081.1 GCA_904420255.1 uncultured Angelakisella sp.
CTGCACTCCCTTTCGCCTCTGAGGGGGCCCGGGGGCCTCCCCGGTCAATCTTTGGCCACTTTCTTTTGATCAAGAAAGTGGCATCTGAGGACTGGCGCCCCGACCGGGCCAAGGTCTGTAAATCATCTTGCCCATGGCACAAGCTAAAAAGTATCCCAGCGATTCAAGCAAATCAAAAGTAGAAAAAGGCGCGACGTTGCAACAGGGTGCGGGACCGGCCCGCAAAGAGCAGCGTAGGCGCTTCTCTTACGGACAAAAAAAGATGGTTTTTGAGGGGCGGAAGGGTAGGGATTTGTGGAAAACGCCGGAGTTTCCCAAAAGGCCGTTTTTTGGCGGAAATAGGCGGCTTTCCCCTCTGGACAAGGGGAAAAAGTTGTGCTATTCTGTAGCCTTGCAGCAATGTATATGAGGAGGCATACCGACGTGGAACAGACTCTCCGCCAGGGGAACGGCATCACCGGCGGCGTCATCTGGAAGACGCTGCTTTCCTTCTTTTTTCCCATCCTTCTGGGGACCTTTTTCCAGCAGCTTTATAACACCGCCGACGCCGTCATCGTGGGGCGGTTTGTGGGCAAGGAGGCCCTGGCGGCGGTGGGAGGGTCCACCAGCACCATCATCAACCTCCTGGTGGGGCTCTTTGTAGGGGTTTCCTCCGGCGCCGCCGTCATCATCTCCCAGCTTTACGGCGCCTGGGATACCGACGGCGCCCAGAAGGCGGTCCATACCTCCATGGCCTTCGCCATCGCCGGGGGCGTGGCGCTGACGGTGGTGGGATGGGTCACCGCCCCCTACGCCCTCCGGCTGATGAATACCCCCGAGGACGTGCTGCCCTATTCCCTCACTTATATGCGGGTGTATTTCCTGGGGATGGTATTCAACCTGGTCTACAACATGGGCGCCGGCATCCTCCGGGCGGTGGGGGACTCCCGACGTCCCCTCTTTTTCCTGGCCGCCAGCTGCATGACCAACATCGTCCTGGACATTGTCCTGGTGGTGTATATCCCCCTGGGGGTGCTGGGGGTGGCCCTGGGGACCCTGGCCTCCCAGCTTATCAGCGCCCTGCTGGTTTACCTTTCCCTCACCCGCACCACCCATATTTACCACCTGAACCCCAAAAAGATCGCCTTCGACGGCCCCATGCTCCGGCGGATCGTGGTCATCGGCCTGCCCGCCGGCCTCCAGAGCGTCCTCTATTCCATCTCCAACATCATCATCCAATCCAGCATCAACGGCTTCGGCACCAACGCCGCCGCGGCCTGGACTGCCTACAGCAAGATCGACGGCCTCTTCTGGATGATCATGAGCGCCTTCGGGGTGGCCATCACCACCTTCTCGGGACAGAACTTCGGGGCCGGGCAGTATGACCGCATCCGCAAAAGCGTCCGGGTCTGCCTGGGGATGTCGGCGGGCACGGCGGTGTTCCTCAGCGTCACCCTCTTTTTCGGCGGGAGCTTTATCTACCGCCTTTTCACCGATGACCCGGAGGTGATCGCCGAGGGAATGGTGATCCTGCGGCTCCTGGCCCCCTTCTATATCACCTATGTGGCCATCGAGATTCTCTCCGGGGCCATGCGGGGCGCCGGGGATTCCCTGGTCCCCATGGTGATCACCTGCGTGGGTATCTGCGTCCTCCGGGCCGCCTGGATCATGGTGGCGGTGCCCTTCTGGCCGGATATCCGCAACGTCTGCCTCAGCTATCCCGTCACCTGGACCGCCACCTCCCTCTTCTTCATCGCCTATTACCTCCAGGGGGGCTGGCTGCGCCGGCGCATCGCCAAGGCCAGGGAGGCGGAGGAAGCGGTTCAGGCGGCTGCTTCCTGAGGAGAAGCCCCCAAGCCTGATGGAAATGGAAAGGCATCCTGAACCCGGATGGGCAAGGGATGCCTTTTTTGCGGCCATTGACCAGACATCATGAAAAAGCTATACTGATAATAGAAAAAAAGCATCACGGGGAGGAGCCTGCCACATGGGACAGAAGGAGCTGCTTTACATCACCACCATTGCCCGGACCGGCAATATCTCAAAGGCCGCGGAGGAGCTTCTCATCGCCCAGCCCTCCCTGACCCGGTGCCTCCAGAAGGTGGAGGCGGGGCTGGGGGTGCAGTTGTTCAACCGCACCGCCGACGGCCTCACCCCTACCCAGGCGGGGGAGATCTATCTGGAGAGCGCCCGCCAGATCCTGCGGACCTACCGGGAGATGGAGCGGAAGCTGGCGGGGGCCTCGGAACTGCGCAGCGGCAGGCTTTCCATCGGCGCCACCACCTTCCTGGCCTCCTGCATCCTGCCGGAGATTCTTTCGGTGTTCCACTCCCTTTACCCCAATGTTGTGGTGGACGTGGAGGAGGCCAATTCCCGGATGGTGGAGGAGGCCATCGCCATGGGGAAGCTGGACGTGGGCTTCCTCCACACCCCCCAGGAGAATCCCCGGGTTCAGGGGATGGTGCTGGCCCGGGAGCGTTTTCTGCTGGCGGTGCCGCCGGGCCGCTACGGCTATGCCCGGGGCGGGGGAAAGCAGAAATACATGGACCTTTCCGAAGTGGCGGACCGGGATTTCATCTGCACCTATCCCGGCCAGCGCAGCCGGATGGTGGTGGATGGGATTTTCAAAAGGGCGGGGGTGCTTCCCCGGATCCGCTACCGGACCAAAAGCATCCAGACCGCCATGCGGATGACTTACGCGGGGCTGGGGCTGACCCTGGTGCCCCACAGCTACTGCACCCTCCTGGACCGGAGCGCCCATCCGGACTTTTTCTTCCTCAAGCCGGAGCTGCGCCCCTCCTGGGAGTTGATGGTGGCCACCGGGAAGGAGGTCGCCGTTTCCCAGGCGGCCAGGGAGATCATCCGCATCAGCAAGGACGTGGTGCCCTACCTCTATAAAAAGGACGCGGAGGAATCGGAGGA
>CAJFUT010000082.1 GCA_904420255.1 uncultured Angelakisella sp.
CCTTTCGCCTCTGAGGGGGCCCGGGGGCCTCCCCGGTCAATCTTTGGCCACTTTCTTTTGATCAAGAAAGTGGCGACACGGGGCTTGGGCTTCTGCCTGACAATTTCTCAAACCGATACACTTCCCATGGCACAAGCTAAAAAGAATCCTAACGCTGAAAGCGAATCTAGGATTGAGGAAGGCGCCGGGCAGCAGAAAAAGGCCCTTTCGGGCCGGAAATCCGCTTGACAAAGCCCTCCCGGGCTACTATAATATTTTCGTGACACTGCGGACAAGGGGGTTTTCTGCCCTTTTGGGGGGTAGAAAGGCGCCTTTTCCGCAGGGTAACGGCAGCGAGGCCGGGGTCCTCTCCGTCCCCCGGGATGGAAGTGGAGGTAACGCGATGAAGTTGGATCTCAACAGGCTGCTGGACGGCGCAGGGGATTCCGTGGTGGTAACGGACGATGTGGACCTGAGCTGGTACCGGCACCGGGGCATGGCCCCCTTCAAAGCCCCTGTCCGGCTTACCGCCCAGGCGAAGAGCAGGGCCGGTGTGGTTTCACTCGACTGCACCTACCGCTATACCCTGGAGCTGGTGTGCGACCGCTGTCTGGCGCCCTTTTCCCGGGAAATCACCCAGGAAGCTTCCCACACGGTGGTCCGGGCCCTCCAGAACCCGGAGGACCAGGACGACGAGGAATACCTGCCGGCCCCCGATGGCTTCGTCGAGCTTGACGAGCTCGCTACCAACGACGTCATCCCCGAGCTGCCCAGCAGGAGCCTCTGCCGGGAGGACTGCAAGGGCCTCTGCCCCATCTGCGGCTGTGACCGCAACGTTACCCCGTGCCAATGCCGGCAGGAGGAGGGGGATCCCCGCCTGGCGGCGCTGGACAAGTTTTTCGAATAGCGTCCCTTCCCCCGGAAGGGGCTGGAACTTCGCCAGAAGGAGGTGCTGAAGATGGCAGTACCCAAGAGAAAAAGCTCCAAGGCCAGAAAGAACAAACGCCGCTCCAATGTCTGGAAGATGGCTGCCCCTGGCTTCTGCAAATGCCCCCAGTGCGGCGAGCTGAAGCTCCCCCACCAGGTGTGCGGCAGCTGCGGCTACTACAAGGGCCGGGAAGTCATCAAGGTGGAAGCCGAATAATCAGGCTGCACCCGGGCCCCGGGGCCGGTCCCGTTGGGACACAGCCCCCGGCCCTGAAAGCCGGGAGGGGGAAGCGTTCCCCCTCCGTTTTTCTTTGTCCAAAAAAGGAGGCGCCCTATGTCCGTGGTCATCGCCGGGGTGGTGCCCGGCAGCCCGGCCCACCGCCGGGGGATCCTGCCGGGGGATGTGCTGGAGAGCATCGGCGGCCACCCCATCCGGGATGTGCTGGATTACCGCTTTTATATGACCGATTCCCGGCTGGACCTCTCCCTCCTCCGGGGCGGGGAACCCTACCGGGTGCGGCTGCGCAAGGAGGAGTATGAGGACCTGGGGCTGGAGTTTGAAACCTACCTCATGGACCGGCAGCACACCTGCCGCAACAAATGCCTTTTCTGCTTTGTGGACCAGCTGCCGAAGGGGTTGCGGGAGTCCCTCTATTTCAAGGACGACGACAGCCGGATGTCCTTCCTCTTCGGCAGCTATGTCACCCTCACCAACCTCACCGAGGAGGACATCCAACGCATCATCAAAATGCGCCTCTCCCCCATCAATGTTTCGGTTCACGCCACCAACCCGGAGCTGCGGGTGAAGCTGCTGAAAAACCCCCGGGCCGCCGATTCCCTCCGGTTCCTCCCCATGCTGGTGGAGGCGGGGGTCCGGGTCAACGCCCAGCTGGTCCTCTGTCCCGGCATCAACGACGGGCCGGAGCTGGACCGGAGCCTTTGGGACCTGGCAAAGCTGCTGCCGGGGCTGGGGAGCATCGCCCTGGTGCCGGTGGGCCTCACCGGCCACCGGGAGGGGCTCTATCCCCTGCGGCCCTACACCCGGGAGGAGGCGCGGCAGGTGCTGGCCCAGGCGGAGCGGTTCCAGGCGGAGATGCTCCAAAAACACGGCTCCCGGGTGGCCTACCCCGCCGACGAGTTCTTCCTCCTGGCGGGGGAGCCCATCCCCGAGGCGGAATACTACGGGGAGTTCGACCAGCTGGAGGACGGGGTGGGGATTTACGCCCTGCTGCGCCAGGAATTCCGCTCCGCCCTGGCCCTGGAGGAGGGCAGCCCCAGGGCCCGGCGGGTTTCCATCGCCACCGGCACCGCCGCCGCCCCCCTGCTCCGGGCCCTCCTGGACGAGGCCGGGGAAAAGTTCCCCAACCTGCGGGTGGATATTTACGCCATCGAGAACCGCCTTTTCGGCGGGGCGGTGAACGTGGCGGGGCTTCTCTGCGGCCGGGACATCGCCGCCGGCCTCGCCGGCAAGGAGCTGGGGGAGGAGCTGCTCCTCCCCTCGGTGATGCTCCGCCACGAAACCGACAAGTTCCTGGACGACACCACCGTCCCCTGGCTGGAGGAGCAGGTGGGGGTGCCTGTCCGGGTCATCGAGGTGGATGGCGGGGCCCTCCTGGACGCTGCCGCGGGCCTTTCCCGGGGCTGAGGCCCCGAACCCCTTTTCCTGTACCATAGTGTTTTTTGTTTATCAGTTTACTCCGGTCGGACCGGAAGTCCGACTCTTGTTACTTTCTTGATCAGAAGAAAGTAACCAAAGACTGACCAAGGGGTAAACCCCTTGGAACCCCACGGCCAAAACCAGTCGGCGC
>CAJFUT010000083.1 GCA_904420255.1 uncultured Angelakisella sp.
ACCGCACAGGGGCATAACGGCGGCCCGCCGGTCCCGGATAGGTGGCTGGAGCCCGGCGGCGACGCCGGGCCAAGATAGATTGTTGTCAAATACAGAACCCGGCTTACAGGCCCGGTCATTGGGCAAAAAGAAAGGACGTTCCCGCCCCCGCGGGGGCGTTTTTCTTTTCCCGGAGGATTGCCGCCCGCCGCATAAAGCCGGCATAACCGCCCATAATCCCTGCATAAAATGTGCACAGGAGGAATGGTTATGCTGGAACACATCGCCGCCGGGCTGCGCCCCGCGCCTCAAACCCCGACGGATGTGGAAAACGCCGAGATTCGCCAAAAGCTGGCTGAGGTCCGCCTTCAGATGGCCTGCGCCGAGGACCTGTTCAACACCGCCACCGACGAGGCCATGCTGGATTCCTGCATCTACAAAATCAAGTCCCTGCAGGTGTATTACAGCTTCCTGGTGCGCCGGCTGCGCCTCCTGGAGGGGGAAAAGGCCCCCCTCCCCTGCGGCCCCGCCCCGGAAAGCGGCGGAGCCGGGCTTTTGGCCCCTGGAAAGGAAAGGATGATGGAAGCCATGGGATGACCGACACCCCTGTGGTCACAGGGATCCTGGTGCTCGTTTTCATCGGGCTGGTGCTGCTGATCCGGATGCGGAAGGCGGTGGGGACCGCCCTCTCCTCCGCGGCCATGGGCCTCGCCGCCATGGGGGCGGTGAACCTTACCGGCTTGGTCACCGGGGTGGTGCTGCCCTGGAACCTCTTCACCCTCCTGGTCTGCATCGTTTTGGGGGCGCCGGGGGTGGTGTCCATGCTGGTGCTTCAGCTGTTCTGGTAGCCCCGGAAGGCCGGGCTCCCGCCTCCCCCGCAAAAAAGCGCGGCAGTTCCCGTGTAGGAACTGCCGCGCTTTTCCATCGTCGGGGAATCAGCTTCAGGAAACGGGGTTCAGGTCGATGCGGATGCTCACCTGCCAGCCCCCCGCCTGGAGGGGGGTGATCACCGCCGTCACCCGGAACCGGGTGCCGTTCAGGGTTTCCTCCAGAGTGCGGCTCGCCGGCCCCGGCGACCCCACCCGGGCGGCCATATCCCCCGCCGCCTGGGTCCAGGCCGCGTCCACCATGCCGGGCATCCATTTTTCCAGCTTCAGGAAGCTGTAAAGGTCGCTGCGCTCCACCTGGGGCCAGGGGAAGAATCCCTCCAGGCCGGCGGTGGCGGCGGTGGCCAGGAAGGTCCGGGAGGCCATGGGGCGCCCCTGGCGGTAGAGGGCATACTGGGACGCCTCCTCCTGCTGGGCGGGGCTGGGCTGCCATCCCCCCGGCTGGGGGCCGTAGGACTGCTGGCCGTAATAGCCCTGCTGCCCCGGGGCCTGCCATCCGCCGCCCTGGGGATACCGGGGCGGATAGGGCGGCTGGCCGGGCTGCTGCCAGGGCCCCTGATACCCGCCCTGGGGGGGATAGGGGGGCCGGCCGTAACCGGGGGCCCCGTACCCATAGGGCATCCGGGCCTGCCAGGCCAGCTCATCCAGGCGGACCTGGAGGGCGGCGTCGCCGAAGGCGGCGTTGGCAAGGTTGACATAAGGCATCAGGAAGTACATCATCCCGTAAAGGAGCAGGTAAATCCAGATCAGATAGGGGTCTACGGCGGAATCGGGGAGGACAAGGCCCATCCGGGCGTAGCGCATGGCCTCCGGGAAGATCAGGGCCATGATCACCGCCACCACCACCCCGCCGATGAGGAATATCCAGCCGATGAAGGAGAGGTTGAGGGAGAAATACCGCCCGCAGTTGCCCCGCATCAGCCGGAAGGACTCCCGGCGGATGTGCCCCAGCTGGGCGCCCTCATCCTCCGCCAGGATGTAAGGCATCAGGCAGGCGTGGAGGATCCAGTAGATGTAAAACCCATAGCAGGCCAGGCTCAGCAGGGAGGTAATGGTGATGAAGAGAAGGTCCTGGCTCAGCTCCAGCAGGGCGGTGGTGAGAAGCATCAAATAAGAGGGCAGGTTGAAGAGGAACCCCACCGCCACCGCCTTGCCATAGCGCCTGGGGGAGGTGAAGTACCGCAGGGCCTCCTTTTTGGCCGGGGCGCGGCCCTTCTGGAGCAGGTATGTATACCGGGTGACCCCCAGGATGAGGGGGGTGAGGAGAAGGGTCAGGAGCATCTGGAGCAGGGTGGCCGCCAGACCCCCCAGCCGGCCCTGGAGCAGGGCCGCGGGAACCACCACCGCCAGGCTGTAGGCGAGGAAAAGAAGATGCACCGGCAGCAGGCCGCCCAGGTTTTCCCGGTAAAGGCGGCGGGCCCGCTGCTTGAGAATACGGTTCACAAAGAAACCCCCTTTGTCCATAATCATCTGTTTCCAGTATACCCCGCCTTTGTGCCAAAAGGATGAACGGAATGTAAATAACCGGGCTGCCCGGCAGCTCCAAAGGGCCCGGCGGCGGGAATTCCCGCCGCCGGGCCCCTTCCTCCCGGGGATATGCTCAAAGGATGATGCAGATGAGGCCGGAGCAGCCCTCGTTGATGATCCGCTCGATGGTTTCCTGGAGCTTGATCCGGGCGTCGGATGGCATCCGGTAGAGCTTGTTGTGAAGGCCCTCGTTCACCAGCTCGTGGAGGGATTTGCCGAAGATGTTGGATTCCCAGATTTTGGCGGGGTCCTCCTCGAATTCTTTGAGGAGGTAGTGGACCAGCTCCTCGCTCTGGCGCTCGCTGCCCACAATGGGGGCCACCTCGGTGGTGATGTTCGCCTGCATCATGTGGATGCTGGGGGCGCTAGCCCGCAGGCGGACCCCGTAGCGCCCCCCCTGCTTCATGATCTCCGGCTCCTCCAGGGTCAGCTCATCCAGCCCCGGCATAACGATGCCGTAGCCGGTGGCGGCCACCTCCTCCAGCGCGCCCCGGATCTTGTCGTACTTCTTCTTAATGGCGGCCAGCTCCACCATGCAGGGCAGCAGCCCCTCCTCGCCGTCGATCTCCAGGCCGGTGGCCTCCCCCAGGATGCGGTAGAACAGCCCCTCGGGGATATCCACCCGGCACCGCAGGCTGCCGGTGCCCAGGTCGATGCTGGTGATCCGCACGTCGTCCACATTCTCGCATTCCTTCATTCCCCCCACCGCCCCGGCGGCCCCGGCGATGCGGTCCAGGGCGGCGCCGCAGCTCCGGGCCTGGGAATAGATGGACTTGCGGAGCCAGTGGTCCCGGTCCAGGTTCATGATCCAGCCGGGGATCTCCAGGGCCACCTCCTTCACCGGGAACTGGTAAAGGATGCGGGTGAGAATCTCCCGGATGTCCTCCTCGTCCAGCTCCAGGCAGTTCACCGCCACCACCGGCACGCCGTACTTCTCCTCCATGGACTGGCGCAGCTCCCGGTTCTGGGGGCTTTTTGGCTGGACGCAGTTGAGGAGCACCACAAAGGGCTTGCCGATCTCCCGCAGCTCCCCGATGACCCGCTCCTCCGCCTCCTGGTACTCCTGGCGGGGGATTTCGCTGATGGAGCCGTCGGTGGTCACCACAAGGCCGATGGTGCTGTGCTCGTTGATGACCTTCTTGGTGCCGATCTCGGCGGCCATGTTGAAGGGGATCTCCCGGTCGAACCAGGGGGTCATCACCATCCGGGGCTGCTCGTTCTCGATGTAGCCCAGGGCGCTGGGGACGATATACCCCACGCAGTCGATGAGCCGCACCTGGAAGGAGGCCGCCTGGTCCACCGAAATCTTCACCGCCTCCTCGGGGATGAACTTGGGCTCGGTGGTCATGATGGTCTTGCCGGCGGCGGACTGGGGCAGCTCGTCGGTGGCCCGCTCCCGCCGGGCGTCGCTGCCGATGTTGGGCAGCACCAGGGCCTCCATGAACCGCTTGATGAAGGTGGATTTGCCGGTGCGCACCGGCCCCACCACGCCGATGTAGATATCCCCGTCGGTGCGCTTCGCAATATCCTGGTACAGTGTGTTTTTGTCCAAAGCCGTCCCCCTCCTCTCACAGAACCGGGATCAGGAGGACCCGCCGCTCCTGGCCGTCGCCTTCCTGGGGATTCTCCCCGGTGATCTGGTCTATATTGGTGTTATACCGCTTGGCGATGTCCCAGAGGGTCTCCCCCTGGTCCGCCAGGTAGAGGTAAAGCCCCGGCGGGCTGGTGATCTCCTTGGGCTTCTTTTCGTCCACCTCGATATCGTCCAGCAGCACCGCCCTGCCCTGGGTGGTGAGGAGGCCGGTGAGCTCCAGCTCGCAGCGCACCTCCAAAGCGTCGTTGGCGGCGAAGCTGAAGGCGCAGCTCTGGCAGGTGAGCCGGCCCTCCAGGACGGCCCCCTCGGTTTCGCAGGGCACCTTACAGCTGGTTTCCAGGACCTTGTCGAAGTAATAGAGCTGGCCGTCGGACATTTTGGCAAACATGGCGATGGTCAGGCGGCCCTCGGCCACCGGCCCTCCCCCCTCGGCCCGGGGGGCCATATCCGCCCCCTCGCACCAGAGGTCCACCACCGTTTCCACATTCTCCGGCAGGGGGATGGTTTCCTTGTAGGGGATGGTTTCCCGCACGGCGCCCAGCGCCCTGACGAGGGGGACGGTCCGGTTGCGGAAGGTGCATTGGTTCCTGGTGGAATAGCAGTCGGAACAGAACTGGGCGGTATAGGGCTGCCAGCCCCGGACCTGGCTTTCCACCACGGCGTCCAGGGCGATGCGGCGGTATTCCCCGTCCTCCGCCGCGGCGGGCTCGGCGGAAATGGAGGCCACCCGCTGCCAGACGTCGCAGATGCTCTGGTCGTCCAGGCCGTCCAGCTCGCAGATGGCGCTGGTGGGGAGGGTGTACTCCAGCTGGTCGAAGCCGCCGGTGGTGGCCTGGTACAGGATGTGGAGGTTCAGCTCCCCCCGGAGCACCGCCTTGCCGGCCACCTGCTTGCACTCGGTGACCCTGGCGGCGGCCCCGGTGCGGACGATGGCCTGGACCGGGGGCTTGCCATAGGTGAGGTCCACCGTTTCGCTGACCCGGCTTTCCCGGCTGCCCCAGCCCAGGAGGCGGGAGGCCTCGGCCTGTTCCCGCTTCATCTGGAGCCCCATGCCTGAGCCGTCGGCGGCCACCTGCTCCTCCCGGCAGCCCACCCCCCGGACGGTGATAACCAGGGCCCCGCGGATATCCAGACGGCGCTGGTTCACCGCCCGGCAGTTGACATAATCCGCCCGGGCGGTGATGGAGAGGACCGGCGCCGGATGGTCAGCCTTCATTTCCACAATGCGGGAAAAGGGGACCTTGTACTCCCCCCGGGCGATGCCGTCCCCGGTGGAAACATAGTACACCGTGACCACTGCCATCCCTTCCAGCTCCAGCTTGCCGGGGCTGGCCCGGCGGCCGGTGACGGTGGGGGCCACCGAGCATTTCAAAATCCGCACAATGTCCGGGCAGTAGTCCGGAAGGAGGGCGTCGCACTCAATGGGCTGCTCCACGTTCTGGTCGATGAGGACGTCGTTTATAAAAAGTGGCTGCCGGGTCAGTTTCAGTTCCATATCCGTTCCTCTCCTCCTTTATGATTCAACACACTATATGAGGAGGGGGGACAAAATATGCGGCCGGGGGACGCCGCCGGGCCCGGCCGGGACTTTCTCCGCCGCCCGGTCCAGGGGGTTGACAACGCCCGGGGTATGTGATATATTTTTCTCGTAAAGTTAAAAATATACCACATACGGAGGTGCAGCTTATGTTTACCTGGCGCAATCCTTTGGGCTATCTGGGGTTTTTCGCCGTCCTGGGGCTGGTGGGGCTGGCCCGGGATATTTCCGGGTTCCTGGGCTTCTTCGGCTTCGCCTACTATTTCCGGTATTTCTGGGTGCTGCCGGACGAGATGCTGCTGGACTATGTCCGCAAATCCGCCGCCTGGGGCTTTTTCGTCGGCACCGGGGCCACCCTGGTGGTCACCCTGGTCAGCGTCTTTTCCACCGAGCCCTCCCGGGCCTTCGGCTTCGGAATGTCCCTGGGCTTTACCGCCAGCATCATCGTCTTCTCCCTCATCCTCACCTGGTATGAGCTGCGGGAAAGCCGGGGTGACGGGGCGTGAGGGTCACCAGCCGCATCCGGGAATACCGGGCCCGCACCGGGATGAAGCAGGAGGAGCTGGCCGCCCTGGTGGGGGTGCGGCGGGAAACCATCGGCAACCTGGAAAACGGCCGCTATAACCCCTCCCTGGCCCTGGCCTGGTCCATCGCCAAGGTGTTCGGGGTAACCATCGAGGAGATTTTTACCGTCCATGAGGAGAAAAGGCCATAAAGACGCAAAAACACCCCGGAGGGCTTCGCCGCATCCGCGGCCCTGCCTTCCAGGGTGTGTTTGATTTGACTGCTGCGGTTTCCGGGACGGCTCAGGACCAGAGGGCCTTCATAAACCTGGGATAGCTTTCGTCCACGATGCTGAGGGTCCGGCCCAGGAGCTCGAAGCACACCGGGGCGGCGGTATCCCCGTCGATCACCCCGTCATAGGAGGCGGTGATCTCGCTGTCTTTGTCCACATAGAAGCGCACCCAGCGGTAGTCATTGGCCAGCTCATTGCAGACGCTGAGGATGGCGGGTATCTTGTTCTGGGGGACCTTGGCGATGGAAAAGACCCTCAGGGCGAAGGACTGGCAATCCTGGTCAAAAAAGAAGCTGAGGTTGATGCTCTCCATGTTTTCAGCGGAATACTTCACGCTCACCCAGTCGCTCTTGCCCTCGTTCTCCTTCGCGGTGTACTTGATGTCCTTGCCGTCCAGGTACTCGGTGAATCGGCGTGTGGTTTTCAGCAGCATAAGGGTTCCTCCTCCGGTCAGAATTTGTGTGGAAGCCGCCTGACGCCGCCAGGGGGCAGAACCCCGGGTGCCGCAGGGGGTCTTCTTTTTTTATTATACAGGCAGCCGC
>CAJFUT010000084.1 GCA_904420255.1 uncultured Angelakisella sp.
GGCCACTTTCTTTTGATCAAGAAAGTGGCGACACCGGCGTCGGACGTCTGTCTGACAAATTCTCAAACCACTGTATTACCCATGGCACAAACTAAAATGAATCCCATCGGGGTAATCTAATCTAAGATAGAGGGAAGCGCCACGCAGCAGAAACCTCCGCTCCGCGTTTCACGTGAAACATTTCCCGGGGGCAATCTGGCCCCAATCCCTTTCCAACCGGGGGCGGATGTGGTATACTGGAAGGCAGACCAAGCAAGGAGGAGAATCCATGGGAAAGATTATCGCCGTGGCCAACCAGAAGGGGGGCGTGGGCAAGACCACCACCGCCGTCAACCTGGCGGGCGGGCTGGGGGAGCAGGGGAAGAAGGTGCTGCTCTGCGATCTGGACCCCCAGGGCAACGCCACCAGCGGCCTGGGGGTCAACAAGCGGGAGGTGGAGCTCTCCTGCTACGACGTCCTCATCAACAAGGTGGAGGTGGAGAAGGCCACCCTGAAAACCGCCTTCAAAAACGTCTGGATTCTGCCCAGCCACATTTCCCTGGCGGGGGCGGAGCTGGAGCTGGTGGAATCGGACAACCGCACCATGGGCCTGCGGGCTTCGCTGCTGCGGGAAAAGGAGAAATACGATTTCATCCTCATCGACTGCCCCCCGTCCCTGGGGCTCATCACCGTCAACGCCCTGGCGGCGGCGGACAGCATCCTCATCCCCATCCAGTGCGAATATTACGCCCTGGAGGGTCTGAGCCAGCTCATCTCCACCGTCCGCACCGTCAAGCGGATGTATAACGACCGGCTGGAGATCGAGGGGGTGCTCCTCACCATGTACGACAGCCGCCTCAACCTCACCGTCCAGGTGGTGGACGAGGTGAAGAAGTACTTCGCCGGCAAGATTTTCCGCACGGTGATCCCCCGGGCGGTGCGGCTTTCCGAGGCCCCCAGCTTCGGCCAGCCCATCATGTATTACGACCGGGCCTCCAAGGGGACCGAGGCCTACCTCTCCCTGGCCCGGGAGGTGATCCAGAACAACAAAAAACGCTCATAACCGGATGTTTCACGTGGAACAATAATGGAAAAGAGGTAAAAGGGAAGGGGGAGCCGATCTATGGCAAAAAAAGGGGGCCTAGGCAAAGGGCTGGACGCCCTGTTTCTGGACAACGACGCCCAGGTGGGGGGAGGGCTGATGAACCTGCGCCTCTCCGCCATCGAGCCCAACAAGGACCAGCCCCGGGATAAGTTCGACCAGGAGGCCCTGGCGGAGCTGGCCGATTCCATCCGGGAGCATGGGGTGCTGCAGCCCATTGTGGTGCGGCCCATGCCGGGGGGGACCTATCAGATCGTGGCGGGGGAGCGGCGCTGGCGCGCCTCCCGGATGGCGGGATTGAGCGAAATCCCCGCCGTGGTGGTGGAGGCCCAGGACGACAAGGTGATGGAGCTGGCCCTCATTGAAAACCTCCAGCGGGAGGACCTGACCATCATCGAGGAGGCCCTGGGCTACCGGACCCTCATGGAGACCTACGGCCTCACCCAGGACCAGGTGGCCAAGCGGATGGGGAAATCCCGCCCGGTGATCGCCAACGCCCTGCGGATTCTGAACCTGCCGGAAAAGGCCCTGGCCCGGCTGGAGAAGGGGGAGCTGACTCCCGGCCACGCCCGGGTGCTGGCGGGGCTGGGGAGCCCGGAGGAGATGGAGGAGCTGGCGGAGGAAACGGTCCGTTCCGGGCTGACGGTGCGGCAGCTGGAGAAGCTGGCCGCCCAGCGGAAGGCGGCTCCCAAGGCCGCCCCGGCGGAGAAGCCCCCCCGGGAGGAGAACGCCTGGGGGGACAGCGGCTGGCGGGAGCTGGAGCTGAGCCTGGGGGAGGCCCTGGGCCGGCCGGTGAAGATTCGCAAGGCCCCCGGCGGCGGCCGGCTGGAGGTCCCTTTCTATTCCATGGAGGACCTGGCGCAGATTGCAAACCTTTTGGCAAAGTGAAAATGCCCCGAAACATAAAATGAGACAGCGGCAAGGCGATAAAGTAAGGAGATGGCAAAGATGCTGGATATGAAATTTGTACGCAACAATCCCGAAGTGGTGAAGGAGAACATCCGCAAGAAATTCCAGGACCAGAAGCTGCCCCTGGTGGACGAGGCCATTGAGTACGACCGGAAATTCCGGGCGGCCAAGACCCGCTGCGACGAGCTGCGGAGCCAGCGGAACACCATTTCCAAGCAGATCGGCGGCCTGATGGCCCAGGGGAAGAAGGAGGAGGCCGAGGCCGCCAAGGAGCAGGTGAAGGCCATGGCCGACGAGATGGCCCGGCTGGAGGAGGAGGAGAAGGTCTTCTCCGAGGAAGTGAAAAAACGGATGATGGTGATCCCCAACATCATCGACCCCTCGGTGCCCATCGGCAAGGATGACAGCGAGAACGTGGAGCTGGAGCGGTTCGGGGAGCCCAGGGTGCCGGATTTCCCGGTGCCCTACCACGTGGACATTATGGAGAGCCTGGACGGCATCGACCTGGATTCCGCCCGCAAGACCTCCGGCAACGGCTTCTATTACCTCAAGGGGGACATCGCCCGGCTCCATTCCTCCATCCTTTCCTACGCCCGGGATTTCATGATCGGCCGGGGCTTCACCTATTATATCCCCCCCTTCATGATCCGGGGGGATGTGGTGAGCGGGGTGATGAGCTTTTCCGAGATGGAGAACATGATGTATAAGATCGAGGGGGAGGACCTGTACCTCATCGGCACCTCGGAGCATTCCATGATCGGCAAATTCATCGACTCCATCCTGGAGGAGAAGGACCTGCCCCAGACCCTCACCAGCTATTCTCCCTGCTTCCGCAAGGAGGTGGGGGCCCACGGCATCGAGGAGCGGGGGGTCTACCGCATCCACCAGTTTGAAAAGCAGGAGATGATCGTGGTCTGCAAGCCGGAGGACAGCATGGCCTGGTACGACCGGCTGTGGCAGAATACGGTGGATTTCTTCCGCACCATGGATATCCCCGTCCGCACCCTGGAGTGCTGCTCCGGGGACCTGGCCGACCTGAAGGTGAAGTCCTGCGACGTGGAGGCCTGGAGCCCCCGGCAGAAGAAGTACTTCGAGGTGGGCTCCTGCTCCAACCTGGGGGACGCCCAGGCCCGCCGCCTGGGGATCCGGGTGCGGAAGGAGGGCTCCAAGGAGCTGTACTTCGCCCACACCCTCAACAACACCGTGGTGGCCCCGCCCCGGATGCTCATCGCCTTCCTGGAAAATAACCTCCAGGCCGACGGCTCCGTGGCCATCCCCGCCGTCCTCCGCCCCTATATGGGAGGGCAGGAGGCCCTGGTGCCTAAAAAATAAGCCCGGCAGGCCGGGCGGCCAGGTCCGTGAGTTTACGGTTTGCACATCGCAAGTGCGTGCGCCGCTCTTTGCGGGCCGGAGGCCCGCAACCTCTTTTTCTGAAACGTGGCGCTTCATTCAATCTATACTCCGGTTGCACCGTCGCTTCGCAGATGTTACTTTCTTGATCAGAAGAAAGTAACCAAAGACTGACCAAAGGGGCTTCCCCTTTGGGAACCCCTTTACGGGAAGGGCCTGTGCGGCCCTTACCCGCA
>CAJFUT010000085.1 GCA_904420255.1 uncultured Angelakisella sp.
TCAGAGCTCGTCCAGGGTGAGGCGGTAGGCGGGGAAAAATTCCTCCAGGAAGGCGCCGGCCTCCGGCAGGTCCATCTCCCGGAGGGAGGCCAGGGTGGTTTCGTAGGCCCGGTCGAATTCGTGGCTGCCGGCGTTTTTCTCCTCCTGGCACTTGGCCAGGGCCGAGAGCTTGTCCGCCGCCTTCACCAGGGGGACGTATTCCGCCGGGATGTCGAAGCAGGGGGCGAAATCCCCCGCCAGCTCCTCCGGCAGCTTTTCCAGAAGCCGCCGGGCCGCCTGGGCCTCCACCTCCTTATAAGCGTCCCGGAGCTGGGGGTTCTGGTACTTCACCGGGGTGGGCAGGTCCCCGGTGAGGATTTCGCTGCAATCGTGGTACAGGGCGTACAGCACCGCCCGGCCCGGGTCGTAGCTCCGGCCGAAGCGCCGGTTCCCCAGCACCGCCAGGGCGTGGGCCAGGTAGGCCACCTCCAGGGTGTGCTCGCTGAGGTTCTCCTGGCGGGTGCTGTGCATCAGCCCCCACCGGGAGATATATTTCATGCGGCTGAGCATGGCGAAAAAGCTGTTCCTCACAGGCGGTTCCCTCCACTTCCGTTTATGGATATTTTATTGTAGCACAAAAAGAGGGGCGGGGAAATAATTTTACCCTTTTTTGCCACTTCTATCTATGATACAATGTATTTCGGAATTCCACGGCGGCATCCTAGTAACAAGGAGCACGCCGGAAAATCACAGCGAGGTGCAAGGCATGGAACATACTCTGAGGCCCGGCAGAGGCCGGACAGGCCAGGTCTTTCTTCTGGGCCTGTTTGTGGCGGCCGCCGCCTTCCTCCCCTACCTTATTTACGACAAGGGGTACTTTTTCTTTTACGGGGACTTCAACGTCCAGCAGATTCCCTTCTACCAGCTTGCCCACCAGGCGGTGCGGGAGGGGAACATCTGGTGGAGCTGGAAAACCGACCTGGGGGCCAATTTCATCGGCTCCTACAGCTTCTACCTTCTCTTCTCCCCCTTCTTCTGGCTCACCCTCCCCTTCCCCACCAGCTTCGTGCCCTACCTGATGGCGCCGCTGCTGATGCTCAAATCCGCCTGCGCCGCCGTCACCTCCTACTGGTACCTGCGGCGGTTCGTCCGGGATGGGGACTGGGCGGTGTTCTGCTCCCTCCTTTACGCCTTTTCCGGCTTCTCGGTCTACAACATCTTCTTCAACCACTTCCACGAGGCCATCGTCTTCTTCCCCCTGCTCCTCATCGGCCTGGAGAAAACCATGACCGAGAACAAGCACGGCTTTTTCGCCCTGGCCATCACCGTCAACGCCGTGGTGAACTACTGGTTCTTCATCGGGGAGGTCTTTTTTGTCATCTTCTACTTCTTCTGCCGCCTCACCTCCCCCCAGTGGCGGCTGACGGTGAAGAAGTTCTTCTCCCTGGCCGCCGAATCCATCCTGGGGATGGGCCTTGCCATGTTCGCCTTTCTCCCCTCGGTGCTGGCCATCCTGGGCAACCCCCGCACCACCGACAGCAACCTCCTTCTGGGCAGCAGCCTGTGGTACTACTCCAACCCCCAGCGGTATCTGGGCATCCTCCACAGCTTCTTCTTCGCCCCGGATATGCCCGCCCTCAATAACTTCTTCCCCGATCACGGCGCCCAGTGGTCCTCCCTGGCCCTTTACCTGCCCCTCATCGGGGCGGTGGGGGTGCTGGCTTATTTCTTCGCCGCCCGGGGGAGCTGGCTCAAGCGGATCCTGGCGGTTTCGGCGGTGCTGGCCCTGGTGCCCATGGGGAACCACCTCTTCGTCCTGGAGAACTATTCCTACTACACCCGCTGGTTCTATATGCCCACCCTGATGATGGTGCTGGCCACCGCCATCGCCCTGGAGAATGTGGAAAAGGCCAAATTCGCCAAGGCCATCCGGGTCACCGGGACGGTCATCGCCATCATCCTGGTGATGGTGGGGCTCACCCCCAAGCGGGTGGACGGGGAATGGCAGTTCGGGATGTACCGCTACCTGGAGAAATTCCTGGCCACCGGCTCCCTGACCCTGGTGTTTTTCCTCATCGCCGCCTTCCTCATCCGGAAAAGCCGGGAGAACCCCCGCTTCAAGGAACAGTTCTGCTCCGCCATCCTGGTGAGCTGCTTCGTCTTCACCTTCACCATGATGCTCATCGGCAAGGCCACCTACTCGGACAACCGCTGGATCACCGACTCCGCCCTGCCGGGCCGGGGGGTAATGGATATGAACGAGGACGGGGAGTTCGCCCGCAGCGACGTCTACCAGGGCAACGACAACTTGGCCATGTACTGGGACCTGCCCAACATCCAGTGCTTCCACAGCGTGGTGCCCACCTCCATTATGGAATTCTATCCCGAGGTGGGGGTGAAGCGGGACGTTTCCTCCAAGCCGGAGGCCAAATACGTCCATCTGCGCAGCCTCCTCTCGGTGAAATGGCTCTACATCCCGGTGGAGGAAAAGGAACAGGCCCCCATGCGGGGCTTCACCCTGGTGGACACCCGGCTGGGCTACAACATCTACCAGAACGAAAACTATCTCCCCATGGGCTTCTCCTATGACCGCTACATCAGCGAGGAGGAGTGGGAATCCCTTCCCACCGACTACAAATCCCGGGCCCTCCTCCACGCCATCTACCTGGACAAGGAGGCGGAGGAGCGCCACAAGGACATCCTGGAGCCGGTGGAGGAAGGCTGGCAGGGGGGCCTTGCCGCCGACCAGATGGAGCAGGACGTGGCGGACCGGGCCATGATGACCTGCGACAGCTTTGAGATCGACAACCGGGGCTTCACCGCCACCTGCAACTTCGGCACCGAGCGTCTGGTCTTTTTCTCGGTGCCCTACGACGCCGGCTGGAGCGCCACCGTCAACGGGGAGCCCGCCCTCATCGAGAAGGTGAACGTGGGCTTTATGTCGGTGCGGGTGCCCGCCGGGGAAACCGAGATCCGCTTTGAGTACATGACCCCCGGCCTCATCCCCGGGGCCATCTGCTCCGGGGTGTGCCTGGTGCTCCTGGTCCTGTACCTGGTCATCGCCTCCCGGATGAAGCCCTGCCCCGTCCCGCCCCAGGACTACGACCCCGCCTTCTATCTGGAGCGGCCGGCGCGCCCGGTGTTCCAGGACGGGGAATTCCAGGAAAAGCTCCCTCTCCCGGAGGACCAAGCCAGCGGGGAAAGCCCCTCCCCTGAGGATGACCCCTCGGTGGAGTCCGCCCCCGGCGGGTCGGAAGCTGCCCCGCTGGAGCCCCAGCCCGGGGAAACTCCCTCCCCGCCGGAGGAAGCCTCCCCCCAAGGTCCCTCCCCTGACCAGGAGGAACCCCAGCCATAACAGCGGTCCAAAAGCGCCTGGGAAACCCGGGCGCTTTTTCATGGAAGCCTTGCGGTCCGCCTGCCGGTTTGGTATCATAAGCCTGAAAGGAGGCGCTCAACATGCCGCTTTTTGAATTCTGCGTCTTTGCCGGCGCCGCCGGGGCTTTCATAAACAGGCTCGCGGCGGCAAAAGAGGACCCCTCCCCCCGGAACAGGGCCCTGGCTGCGGGGGCTGCCCTCCTGGCCCTGCTCGCCGGGTATTTCTTTCTGGACGGGTATCTTCTGTGACAGGGGGCAACAAAAAAGCCAAGGCAACGCCTTGGCTTTTCTGCTGCGGGGTGTTATCCCACGGCGCCGTTGGCCTCCAGGACGGGGGTCAGCACCTCTTCGTTCCAGGAGTAGAGGGCGGCGGGGTCGGCGGGCTCATAGAGGACCGGCACTTCCCCCTGGGCGGGCGCCCGGTAAAGGACGCTTTCCTTCTGGCCCCAGTCGGTGAAGCGGTACTCCACCCCGTCTACCACGATGATGGAATAGATGGAGTTTTCATAAAACTCCCCGTCGATCTGCTCCTCCGGGGGAAGGGGCTGGGCCCCCAGCAGGAGGGCCACCGTTTCCTCCAGGGCGGCGGGGTCGGTGAGGGGGTAGGTTTCCCCGTTCCCGTCCCGGCCCATCCGCCCCACCTCCACGGTATATCCGTCGGAGGATTCCTCCAGGAGGGGGGCGTAGGCGTAACACTCGATGACCTCCTCCACGGTGGTCTGGCTCTCCGCCGTTGGGGCGCTCCCGGAAGCGGAGGATTCCCGGGCCGGCTGGCTTTCCGGCTGGGAGGCTGCGGAGGAAGCCTCGCCGGAGGTTTCGGGGGCCGCCTGGGAGGAGGGCTGGGAAGCGGCGGACTGGGAAGGCGGCTCCGGGGCGGACCGGGAGGACGCCTCCCCCTCCCCGGCGCATCCCGCCAGGAGGGAAAGGGCTAACACCAGGGGAAGGAAACGGAAAACAGGCTTCATGGGACAAAACTCCTTTCACACGGTTTTTCAGAAACGGGGAATGGGTTCCTTTGTCCATACAGTGGCGGAAAAAGGTGATTTTGTTGCAGGCGGGCTGGGGCGGGGTGGCCCCCGCAGCCAATCACGTGAGCCACGGTGAAAGAAGCGAAAGCGGGTGCGCCGCTCAGCTTGGGCTGATAAAAAATGCACCCTCCAAACCCCATGTGATATGCTCAGGGAGCGGGGCACGAACCAGCGATTCACGAACCGCAGTTCACGGACGCAAAAAAGCGGGGCACAAACCGGCGCAGCGCAGGCGCTTCTCTCACGGACACGGCCGCCGGCCCCAGCCGGCCCGTTTGACAGTCCCCGGGGCGGGGGGTATAATACAAAATGTACCATAATACGAAGGGAGGCGCCGCTTTGGAACGGGATATCTGGAAGGCCTGCGCCCTGAAAAGCACCCCCGGCCGCCGGGCGGTGCTGGAGGTGCTGGAGGAAAGCCGGGGGCCGGTCACCGCCGAGGAGGTCTACCGCCGCATCCTGGCCCGGGGCGGGGAGGCCGGGAGCCGCACCTGCCTTTCCACCGTCTACCGCACCCTTTCCACCCTGGCGGAAAAGGGGCTGCTGCTGCGCAGCGCCGGACCGGACGGCGTCCTCTCCTACCAGCTCAGGGGCACGGGGCACCGGCATTACCTCATCTGCACCCGGTGCGGCGCCACGGTGGAAATCGGCGGCTGCCCCCTGGAGGAGCTGGAACGGGCCCTGGGGGCGGAAACCGGCTTTGCCATCACCGGCCACAGCCTGGAGCTGTACGGCCTCTGCCCCCGCTGCCTGGGGGGCGGGGATGGGGAATCTCCCGGCAGAAAAGGAAGGTAGCCATGGACTGGAAAAAATTTCTGGATTTCCTCGGGGCGATGGAGCGGCTGAAATGCGCCCACCGCCACTGCACCAATTCCCAGGGCGGGCCGGAGAGCGTGGCGGACCACAGCTGGCGGCTGGCCGCCATGGCCCTGCTGCTGGCGCCGGAATTCCCCGGGCTGGACATGGACCGGGTCATCCGGATGTGCCTGGTCCACGACCTGGGGGAGGCGGTGACGGGGGATATCCCCACCTTTTTGAAAACCGCCCGGGATGAGGAAACCGAAAGCCGGGCGGTGGAGGAACTGCTGGCCGCCCTCCCCGGCGGGAGCCGCCGGGAGCTGGAGGGGCTTTTCCGGGAGATGGACGCCCTGGAAACTCCGGAGGCCCGCCTTTACAAGGCCCTGGACAAGCTGGAGGGGGTCATCCAGCACAACGAGGCCCCCATCTCCACCTGGGAGCCGCTGGAATATGACCTCCAGCGGGACTACGCCTGGATGGAAGCGGGCTGGTTCCCCCAGACCCAGGCCCTCCGGGAGGCGGTCCTCCGCCAGACCGAGGAAAAAATCGCAGGAGGGAAATCCCATGGAAACCCAAAAGCTCTATGAAACCGACAGCCACCTCCGCCAGTGCCGGGCCAAGGTGCTGGACTGCTTTGCCGCCGGGGACGGCTTCCGGGTGGTGCTGGACCGCACCGTCTTTTTCCCCGAGGGGGGCGGCCAGCTTTCCGACGGCGGGACCATCGGCGGGGCGGAGGTCACCGAAACCCATGAGAAGGAGGGCCGCATCCTCCACTTCACCCGGGAGCCCCTCCCGGTAGGGGCCGAGGTGGAATGCCTCCTGGACTGGCCCCGGCGGCTGGACCATATGCAGCAGCACACCGGGGAGCATATCCTCTCCTGGGCCTTCTGGAAGCTCTTCGGGGCCCAGAACGTGGGGTTCCACATGGGGGCGGAGCTGGTCACCATCGACCTGGACCGGGAGGTGACCCGGGAGGAAGCCGAGGCTGCCGAGGAGCTGGCCAACGATCAGGTGTTCCAGGACCTCCCCGTCCGCTGGCGCATCGTCTCCCCTGAGGAGCTGGACGCCCTCCCCCTGCGGAAAAAGACCGAGAAATTCACCGGGGACCTGCGGCTGGTGGAGGTGGAAGGGGGCGACCTCTGCACCTGCTGCGGCACCCATGTGGAGCGCACCGGGGAGGTGGGCCTCATCAAGGTGACCCGGCTGGAGCGGAACAAGGGGGGCACCCGGGTGGAATTCCTCTGCGGCGCCCGGGCCCTCCGGGACTACCGGCTGAAAAACCGGGTGGCCCAGGAGGCCGGGGCCGCCCTCTCGGTGAAGGAGGGGGAGGTGCCCCAGGGCATCCGCCGCCTCAAAGGGGAGATCGCCGGGCTGGGAGCCGCCCTCCGGGAGCGGAGCCGCCTTCTCACCGACATCTACGCCCGGGAGCTGCTGGCCTCGGCACAAGAGAAAAATGGGGAGCGGGTGATCCTCACCTGCCAGCCGGACCTGGACGCCAAGGAGGCCAGGCTGCTGCTGAACCGCCTCATCGAAGCCCCCCGCACCGCGGCGGTGATCCTCTACCCTGTCCCCGGGGAGGGGGAAAATGCCGGGCGGATCTGCTACCTGCTGGGCCGCTCCCCCGACAGCACCGCCGACTGCAAATACCTCTGCGACCTTCTCAACGGCCTGTATAACGGCAAGGGGGGCGGCAAGCCGGCCTTTGCCCAGGGCTCCGGGCGGCTGCTGCCCGACTGGCAGGAAACCGCCGGGGGCCTGGAAAAAATCCTCTGAGCCCTGGAACCCCGAAAGGGAGAAAACGGAAAGGAGCAGTCATCATGAACCTGGACCGGATCATCCAAAGCATCACCGTGCTGTACCACAGCAGCATCCGCATCACCGGGGAGAAAACCGTCTACGCCGACCCCTTCCGGGTGGCGGGGGAGCCCCGGGACGGGGACCTGATCCTCATCACCCACAGCCACTACGACCACCTTTCCCCTGAGGACGTGGCCAAGGTGAAGGGGCCCGGCGCCGCCATCGTGGTGCCGGAGGGCCTCCGGGACCAGGCGGCGGAGCTGGGCTTCGCCCCGGAGCAGATCTTCACCCTGGCGCCCGGTCAAAGCTGCGAGGCCGCCGGGGTATCGGTGGAGGCGGTGGCCTCCTACAACACCAACAAGCCCAACCATCCCAAGGCCAACCGCTGGCTGGGATATATCCTCACTATGGGCGGCGCCCGGTACTACATCGCCGGGGACACCGACATCACCCCCGAGGCCAGGGGGGTGCGGTGCGACGCGGCCCTGGTGCCGGTGGGGGGCACCTACACCATGGACTGCCGGGAGGCGGCGGAGCTGGTGAACGCCATCCGCCCCGCCGCGGCGATCCCCACCCACTACGGCGCCATTGTGGGAAGCCGGGAGGACGCCGAAACCTTCCTGGAGCTGCTGGACCCCGGCATCCGGGGCGTGATCCGGATGGAGCGCACCCAAAAATAAACCAGCATCTTCCCGCAAAGGTGAAATTCCCTTTTCAGGCGCGGCCCCGGCAGAAGGAGGTTTTTGTATGACCAGGACGACTGTTTCCATCCTCATTATGGCAATTTCCAGCTTCGCGGGCCTGTTCCTGGGCGCACTTCTCAATGACGCTGTGGGCGGCATGATTCTGCTGGCGCTGATTTCCGGCATTGCCTGCATCATCCACGCCCTGGAGAGTCGGGGGCGCTGAAGCCCTCCTTCCCCTGCGCAAAAAGCGCCCTCATCCCGCACGGGATGAGGGCGCTTTCTTACGGTCTTCCTTCGGGCTCAGGGGCGATTGATCTTGGCGGGGGTGATGTCGGCCAGGGTGGCGCAGCCGGTCATCTTCATGGTGTCCCGGAGCTGGGCGATGATCTGCTCCATGTAGAGCTTGACCCCCTCGGCCTTCCCGCCGTAGGCGGCGGTCACCACCGGGCGGCCGATGAGGACGGCGTCCGCCCCCAGGGCCAGCATCTTGAAGACGTCCACGCCGCTGCGGACGCCCCCGTCCACAAAGACCTTCATCCGGTCCCCCACAGCCTCACGGATCACCGGCAGCACCTCGCAGGTGGCGGGGGTGTGGTCCAGCACCCGGCCGCCGTGGTTGGACACCACGATGCCCCAGGCGCCGGCCTTCAGGGCCTTTTCGGCGCTCTCCACCGTCATGACGCCCTTGATGAGGAAGGGCACCCCGGCCTCCCGGATGATTTTCGTCATGGCCTCAACGCTCTTGGGGCCGGCGTCGCCCCCCTGGGCCGCCAGGAAGGGCAGCCCGGCGGAGTCCACGTCCATGGCCATGGCCACAGCGCCGGAGGCTTTGGCCTTCTCCAGCTTTTCCATCACCTTGTCCACGCCCCAGGGCTTGATGGTGGGGACGCCCAGGCCGCCCCGCTCCTTGATCCACTGGAGGGGCAGGTCCATGAGGGGATCCTTCACCCCGTCCCCGGTGAAGGCCAGCACCCCGGCGTCGGCGCAGCCGTCCACCACCGACTTGGTCCAGGCGGCCTCATCCAGGGCGGGGGTGTAGTTGTGCTCCATGCCGCCGATGGGGGCGGCGAACACCGGGGCGGCAAACTCCCGGCCCCAGAAGGAAACGGTGCTGTCCTGGCCCTTGTTCTCATAGAGAACATCCATATTGACAGTAATTTCTTTCAGTTTTTCTACATTCCGTATAAAAGCGGCGCCAGTCCCCTTGCCGCCGGCCCCGGGGACCTCCCCCCGGCAGGCTACGCCGTTGCACTCCTTGCACACCCGGCAGGCGGGGGCAAGGTTTTTCTTCGCGTTTTCCAGCACTTCCTGATAGGTCATACGATTGGTTCCTCCCTAATGTATTTTGTCTTTATCTCCAGCTCCGCAGTTGGGAGCGGGCGGGCGGTTGGTTCCCGGAGGTTTCGGGGTTGGGGCTTTACACGGCTAGCCACAGAGTCATCAAAACTGCGTCCTCTGCCGGGGA
>CAJFUT010000086.1 GCA_904420255.1 uncultured Angelakisella sp.
GCCCCCCTTCCTGAAGGGGGGCTTTTGCATCCTACCCAGGGGGGAAACGTCAGCCCAGATTCCGCCGCGAACAGCGGGCGGGCTGGGCTGACGCCCCCCGCACGAGAACTACGCCGTAGGGAGAACGCGTTCTACCCGGGGGCTAGTGGAGGCCCGGATTCCGCCGCGAACAGCGGGCGGGCCGGGCCGACCCCCCCCGCTGAAAGGCTGTCGCCCCGCACGGGGGTCCGGGGGGCTCCCCGGCCGCTCTTTGTCACTTTCTCTCGGTAGAGAAAGTGAGGCCCGGACTTCCGGTCCGACCGGAGTATTGCTCGAATGAAGGCCTAGCACAGCAGAAATCAGCATCCCAGCGGTGAAAGCTAATCTAAGGCAGGGGAAGGTTCCGCGCAGCAGAAAAAGAAGTGACCGCCACCTCCCGGGCCGCCGCAGCGGCGCGGAACTCCGGGGTCATCTCCCCCGCCAGGAGGAGGACCCCCTTCCCGATGGAGCCCAGGAACTGCCCGGCGTCCACCGGCGCCGGCCAGAAGGGGGCGTTCAGCTCCAGCCCCCGGAGGCAGACCGGGTCGGGGAGGATCAGGGTCCCGCAGAGCCACAGATCGTCCCGGAAATCCTCGGAGATATGTACCTGGGGGGAAAGCTCGGGGCTTTTTAAGAACATGGCCCGGACCCGGAAGCCCTCCTCCGCCAGGCGGTTGGCCAGCTCCACCTGGGGCCTGCCGCCTCCCAGAAAGCCGATATAAGGGTTTTTCATGGTTCCACCTCCTTCGGGGGTACCCCATTCTATGAAGGAGCCGGGAAACAGGTGCGAAGCGCCGGGGCAGCCCCGCAGGGAAGCAGGAATCGCCAAAGGACGGCGTGGCCGCACGGCCATGCCGTCCTCTTTTTCGCTGCCGCCAAAAGGAAAGGCCGCCTCCAGCGGGACTGGCGGAGCAGAAAAGACAGCCGCGCCTTATCCGAATCCGGGTAAGGCGCGGCTGTCTTTTCTTTTGGAATGATACTGACTTGTGGCGCGCGGCCCCGCTTGTCAGCCCTGGGTGAGGAAAAGGATGTGCTGGGGGGACACCGAAAGCTCCCTGGGCAGGCTTTCCGGAGCCATCCGGGCCTCCCCCCAGATATCCTGGCCCAGCTTCCACCACACCTGCTCCCCGCTGCCGGGAAGGGGGGTGAACACCACCTGCCGCTCGAAGGGGCCCTCCATCACCACCGGCTCCAGAAGGGGGATGCGGTTTCCCTCCCCATCCCCGGCGGGATGGAAGTCATGGGCCCGCACCCCGATGTGGGTGAGGTTTTCCGGCAGGGGCCGGCCGGTCTGGAGGGTGACCCCCCAGCCGGGCACCTCCACCCTTCCCCCCTCCAGGGGACGGGCGGCGGCGATGTTTTTGCAGCCGGTGAGCCGGGCCGCCTGGGTGGTGCCGGGGTCCAGGAAGATGTCCCGGGTATTCCCCAGGGCCACCTTCCGCCCCTGGTCCATAATCATCAGCCGCTGGCTGATGCGGAAGGCCTCATCCCGGTTGTGGGTCACCAGCACCGAAACGCCCCGGTAATCCTCCAGGGTGCGGCGCAGCTCCAGCAGCAGCTCCTCCCGGAGGTAGGCGTCCAGGGCGGAGAAAGGCTCGTCCAGCAGCAGCACGTCGGGATCGTAGGCCAGGATCCTGGCCAGGGCCACCCGCTGCTGCTGGCCGCCGGAAAGCTGGGCGGGGAACCGCTCCTCCAGGCCGTCCAGGCGGAACCGCTTCACCATCCGGGAAACGGTGTCCCGCACCTGGCTTTTTTCGGCCCGGCCCAGGCCGGCGGCGATGTTCTGGGCCACCGTCATGTTGGGGAAAAGGGCGTAATTCTGGAAAAGGTACCCCACCCGCCGCTTCTGGGGGGGCAGGTCCACCTTTTCTCCCGAATCGAACAGCACCCGGTCCCCCAGGGTGATCCGCCCCTCGTCGGGGGTCTGGATCCCCGCGATGGACTGGAGGGTCATGCTTTTGCCGCAGCCGGAGGCTCCCAGGATGGCCATGCACCCTTCCTCCACCGAAAAGTCCATGTCCAGGGTAAAGCCTCCCAGGCGGCGGAGAATCCGCGCGGAAAGGGTCACAGATCACCCCTCCTTCCCTCCCGGCGTTCCCGGGCGGCGGCCAGGTTCATCACCACCACCACCACAAAGGAGATGGCGATGATAATGACCACGTAAACCCAGGCGGTGTCCATATCCCCCGCCGCCACCGCCGAATAGATGGCCAGGGGCAGGGTGCGGGTCTTGCCGGCGATGTTGCCGGCGATCATGGAGGTGGCGCCGAATTCCCCCAGCCCCCTCGCGAAGGCCAGCACCCCGCCGGAAACCACACCCGGCAGGGCGTTGGGCAGCACCACCCGGCGGAAGATCTGCCCCTCGCTCATGCCCAGGGTGCGCCCGGCGAAGATGAGGTTCTGGTCCACCTGCTCAAAGGCGCCCCGGGCGGAGCGGTACATCAGGGGCAGGCTGATGGTCACCGCCGCCAGGACGGTGGCCCCCCAGGAAAAGGCGATCTTCAGCCCGAAAACCTCCAGGAAAAGCTGCCCCAGGGGGCGCCTGGTCCCGAAGGTCCAGAGGAGGAAGAAGCCGGCCACCGTGGGGGGCAGCACCAGGGGCATGGTAAAGAGGCCGTCCAAAACGGCCCGGATTGCCTTGCTTTTCACCGTCAGCACCCACCGTGCCAGGAGCAGCCCCAGCACGAAGGTGATGGCGATGGAAAGGGAGGCGGTTTTCATGGAAATGAGAATCGGGGACAGGTCCATGGACGGCCTCCTTGCTCCCGGATCAGGCGGCGGCGAAGCCGTACTTCTCAAAGACGGCCATGGCCTCGTCGCTCTGGAGGAACTCCAGGAAGAGCTGGGCGGCCTCCTTCTGCTGGGAAGCGCCCACGATGCCCACAGGATAGATCACGGGGGTGGCAAGGCTGCCCTCGGGGGCCTCGGCCACAACGGTGACCCGGTCGGTGGTGGCGGCGTCGGTGGCGTAGACGATACCCACATCGGCGGAACCTTCAGCCACCCAGTTAAGCACCTCGGTGACGTTGGTGCCGAAGCTCACCTTGGGCTGGATGGAATCCCACAGCCCCAGGTTGGTGAGGGCCTCCTGGGCGTACTGGCCCACAGGCACGCTCTCGGGGTCGCCCAGGGCGATGCTGGCGGCGTTGCCGATCTCCTCAAAGGAGGTGACGGTGGATTCGATTCCGGTGGGGGTGATGAGGACGATCTTGTTCTCCAGCAGGTCCACGATGGAATCGGAATCCATCAGGCCCTGCTCGTTCAGAGCGTTCATCTGCTTCTGGGCGGCGGAGAAGAACAGGTCGGCCGGGAGGCCCTCCTCGATCTGGGTCTGGAGCTTGCCGGAGCTGTCATAGGTACCTTCCACAGTGATGTAGCCGTACTGCTCCTGGAACATGGGGATCAGCTCATCCCGCAGGGAGTACTCCAGGCTGGCGGCGGCGGCGATGAGGATGGTCACCGGCTCCTGGGAGGTTTCGGCCTCGCTGGA
>CAJFUT010000087.1 GCA_904420255.1 uncultured Angelakisella sp.
AGAGCGGCGTACCAGCTTGCGCCATGAAGGCGCTTTTCTCACGGACATGGCCGCCCGGCCTGCCGGGCAGAGCGGCGCACTCATCTGCGATGTGCAGAACGCTTCTCACGGACTTGCCAGCGGGGGCCGCCCCGCCTCACGGACCCAAAAGCCCTGGGAAGTAGTGCTCCACCGCCTGGGAAAGGGGATTTTCCCCGCAGGGGGCGGAAACATATTTCGCAGCGGACAGAATCTCCGGGACGGCGGTGGCGGGGGCGGCGCTGAGGCCCACCGCTTCCAGCATCTCCCGGTCGTTGTAATTGTCCCCCAGGGCCAGGACGTTTCCCAGGTCCCAGCCCATGGACCGGGCCATGGCCCGGAGGCCCCGCCCCTTGTTGACCCCCGGGGGGTTGAAGTCCACCAGCAAGGAATCAGAGGAGCAGATGGTCAGCTCCTCGGGGGAGAAAACCCGCCGGGCCCGGGCGCAGACCGCCGGACCGTCGCAGCCCACAATGAGGACCTTCAGGATCTCCAGCCCCTCCAGGGAGGAATCCGGGGTGACGAGGCCGTCCTCCTCCGGACCCCGGAGCTCATACCGGGAGATGTGGCTGGCGCCGGGGCTGCGGAGGATCTGCCAGGGGGTGTGGATGAGGAAATTGTAGTTTTCCCGGAAGAGCCAGTCCAGCAGCCGCCGGGCGGTGCCATGATCCATGAAGGCGGCGGAGAGGACCCGGCTTTCCGCCAGGTCAAAGGAGCAGCCCCCGTTGGCGCAGAGGATCAGGCGGATCCCCAGCTCCTTTGCCAGGGGCCGGCAGCCGATGGGGGGCCTCCCTGTCCCCGGCACCACCGGCACCCCCAGCTCCAGCAGCCGCCGGATGGCCTCCCGGTCCCGGGGGCCCACCTTGTGGTCCGGCCCCAGGAGGCTCCCGTCCAGGTCGGTGACCACGGCGTCCGGCTTCTTTTGCGTCATAGGATATCCCTCCGATGTCAGTAGTTTTCTTTTCTCCGCTGGGCCCGGAGCTGGCGGCGGCGCTCCCCCGCCTCCCATTCCCGGCGCTCCTCGTCGGTTTCCAGGATCAGCCCGGGCACCGGGGCGGGGTGCTCCCCGTCGTCCAGGGCCACCATCACCAGGTAGGCCCGGTTGATGAGGGTGCGCCGCCCCTGGAGGTCCTCCACAAAGCTGTCCACACGCACCTCCATGGAGGTGCGGCCCACATGGGTCAGCTGCCCGATGAGGCAGAGGGTGGAGTCCACCCGGGCAGGGGAGCGGAACTGGAGGTTATCAATGGCGGCGGTGGTGACGTTGCGCTGGCAGTGGCGCCGGGCCACCACCCCCGCCACCACGTCGATCCATTCCAGGAGGCGGCCGCCGAAGAGCCGCCCATAGCCGTTGATGTCCCGGGCCATGACGATCTGCACCTGCTGGGTGCGGGAATGGGAAACAGGCTTCGCCTCAGGGGTTGACATGGATTGTATCTCCTTTTTCTTTGTTTTTGGGGTCACCACTCCTCCAGGGGGCGGACGGGCCGCTGGTCCCGGGCGGCGTTCTGGGCCTTCCAGAGCAGTTCATAAAACGGGGCCAGGACGGTGAGGTCCTCCGCCACCCGCCGGCCCAGGTCCCCAGCGTAGAGGAAGGCGGGGTCGTTCCCCTCACGGGTAAAGTAGAGCTCCTTCCGGTTCACCCAGGGGAACAGGGCGGGCGGGGCGTCGGGATGCTTGGGCCGCCGGTAAAGCTCCCCCTCCATGGCAAAGAGCTTCTGCCGGGCCATGGCCCGCACCGCCCGCAAGGCGGCCTTGTCCCCCTCCAGCACCAGGCGGCGGAGGGCCTCCATCCGCTCCGGCCCGGGGCAGTACCAGCCGCAGCCGTAGGAATAGCCCTCGGGGGAAAGGTCCAGGTACAATTCGGGCACCGACTGATACCGCTCCTTCTTCCCCCGGTTGAAGGAAATCCACAGATGCTCCCGGAAGGCGGACTTGTCCCGGGAGAACCGGGTGTCCCGGAAAATCCGGGAGATGGTCCTGCCCACCCGGGGCTGGGTCACCAGCAGGGGGTCGATGGTGACCATGACCGGGGCCATCTCCTCCACCAGGCCCCGGAGAGGCTCCAGCACCAGGCGGTTATAGTCCTCCCGGTGGCTCTCAAACCAGGCCTTGCTGTCGTGCAGGCGGTTTTCCACCAGGAAGCTGAAAAATTCGGGGGTGATGGGCATGGGAAAAATCCACTCCTTTGATGAGGAAGCGCCAGGGACGGCGCGGTGTTTCTCGATTCGCTCCGTTCACTCTGGAATTTTACCACAGCCCCGCCGGAAAGGCAACAAACCCCGCCGGTGCCGGTCAGAAAAGGTTTGCAATCTCCCGGGGTTTGATGTATTATAAAGGTTCTGAATACCGTGGAAGGGAGATGAAGCCGGTGACAGAATTCCTCATCCGGCGGTTCGCCTCCGGGGGCGGCGAGGAAAGCCTCCGGGAGAAATTCGGCAGGCTGGGGGGCGCCGTGGGCATCCTGGTAAACCTCCTGCTCTTCGCCGGGAAGTTTATCGCGGGGACCCTGGCCGGGAGCGTGGCCATCACCGCCGACGCCGTCAACAACCTTTCCGACGCCGGCTCGTCGGTGATCTCCCTGGTGAGCTTCCGCCTGGCGGCCCGCCCCGCCGACAAGGAGCATCCCTTCGGCCACGCCCGGATCGAATACGTCGCCTCCATGGCGGTGGCGGTGCTGATCCTCTTCCTGGGGGTGGAGCTGATCCAAACCTCGGTGGAGCGGATCATCGCCCCGGAAGAAACCGCCTTCTCCTGGCTCACCCTGGGGGTGCTGGTCTTTTCCATCCTGATGAAGCTGTGGCTCTACCGCTTCAACCTCACCCTGGGGCGGCGCATCGGCTCCCAGCTCATGGAGGCCACCGCCGCCGACAGCCTCTCCGACGTCCTTTCCACCGCCGGGGTGCTCCTCTCCGCCCTCCTCAGCCCCGTCCTGGGAATCCCCCTGGACGGCTGGATGGGCCTGGTGGTGGCGGTGTTCATCCTCCGCTCCGGGGTGGGGATCATCCGGGAAGCCCTGGACAAGATTTTGGGGGACGCCCCCACCGGGGAGCTGGTGCGGGAGATCGAGGACTATGTCCGCTCCTATGACGGGGTGGTGGACTGCCACGACCTGGTGGTCCACAATTACGGCCCCGGGCGGTGCTTCGCCTCGGTCCACGCCGAGGTCCCCGCCAGCTCGGACATCATGGCCAGCCACGATATCATCGACAACATCGAGCGGGACATCCTCCGGGACAAGAACATCCACCTGGTGATCCACATGGACCCGGTGGTCACCGACGACGCCGAGGTGGACCGCCTCCGGGAGCTGGCGCGCCAGGTGCTCCTGGAGATCAGCCCGGAGCTTTCCTTCCACGACTTCCGGATGGTCAGCGGCCCCACCCACACCAACATGATCTTCGACGTGGTGGCGCCCTACGGCTTCTTCCTCAGCGACAGCCAGCTCCGCAGCCGCATCCAGGAGGACGTCCGGGCCTGGGACGCCAGCCTTTACACCGTGGTGACGGTGGACCGGAAGGTGGGCTGACCGCCCCCCGCCGGGGAAAAACGCAGCAAAAGACCCGGGGTCCGGGCCGCCACGGCCTGCCCCGGGTCTTATCCTTTCCCAGAGGGGATTTATTCGTATTCCCGCAGGAGGGCCACCACCCGGCCCAGGATGGAAACGGAATCCACATAGATGGGCTCCATGGCGTCGTTCTCCGGCTGGAGGCGGTAATGGCCGTTCTCCTTATAGAACCGCTTGACGGTGGCCTCATCCTCCACCAGGGCCACCACGATCTGGCCGTTTTCGGCGGTGGGGGTCTTGCGGATGATGACAATGTCCCCGTCCAGGATGCCGGCCTTGATCATGCTCTCCCCCCGGACCCGCAGGGCGAACAGGTCCTTGGAGCTGAGGCCCTGCCCCCGGAAGGGGACATAGCCCTCCACCTCCTCCACCGCCAGGATGGGCTGGCCGGCGGTGACGGTGCCCAGCAGGGGGACCCGGAGGCTCCGCTCCTCCGGCAGGGTGATGGCCCGGTTCATGCGGTCCCCCTTCTCAATCAGGCCGTGCTCCTGGAGCTCCTTCAGGTACTTGTGGGCGGTGGAGGTGGATTTGATCTCCAGCGCGGCGCAGATCTCCCGCACCGAGGGGGGGAGCCCCTGGTCGATGCGGTCCCGGATGTAGTCCAGTATTTCCAGGGCTTTGGGGTTCAGGTCAGGCATGGGGGTTCCTCCTTCTTTCGGATGGGCAGAAGCCGCACAATTTTATGGTCAACTACAGTATAGCATATTAAAAAGGAAAAATCAAACATTTGTTTTTTCTGTTTTCTGGAAAATTTGAGAGGAAAAAAGGCGGGTCGAAAGCCGCCGGAGGGTTTCACAAAAGCTTTGTTGTTTATTCACAGCGCCGTAACAACTGAAAAAAGAAAGGTGTTATAATAAAATCGTACCAAGGAGGAGAGCAAAGCTCCACACCGGTACGATACTACCCTCCTCAAAAACACACACCTCAAACACACCAAAAGGGCCGCGGCATTGCCGCGGCCCTTTTGGTTCTGCGGGCCTTCGGCCCGCAACCTCTTCTGCTGCTGCGCAGCGCCACTGGAAGACTTTCGGGTTGCTGCTGCGCAGGGCTTCTGATCTCTGCTGCGCTGCGCCTCCCTCTCCCTTAGATTAGCTCTCACCGCTGGGATTCTTTTTCGTTGTGCCATGGGAAATGTATCGGTTTGAGAAATTGTCAGGCAGAAGCCCGACGCCGAGGTCGCCACTTTCTTGATCAAAAGAAAGTGGCCAAAGATTGACCGGGGAGGCCCCCGGGCCCCCTCAGAGGCGAAAG
>CAJFUT010000088.1 GCA_904420255.1 uncultured Angelakisella sp.
AGGGCCTCCATGGTGGTAAAGCCGCTGGCCTGGTACAGGGCTCCCAGCATGATCAGGTTGGCCAGCTTGCCGATGCCGTTTTCCTGGGCCAGCTTTGTGGCGGGGATATAGATGGCGGTGATGTCGGCGCGGTCGGTTTTCCGGTCCACCAGGGCGCTGTCGATGACAGCAAAGCCCCCGGGCACCACCGTCCCGATGAATTTGTCATAGGAGGGGTTGTTCATCACCACCAGGGCGTCCGGCTCCAGCACCAGGGGGGAGCCGATGGGCTGGTCCGCCAGACAGACGCTGCAGTTGGCGGTGCCGCCCCGCATCTCGGGGCCGTAGCTGGGCAGCCAGGAAACCTCCCGGTTCTCCATCATCCCGGCGTAGGCCACCACCTTGCCGGCGAACAGGATTCCCTGCCCGCCGAAGCCGGCAAAGATAAAATTCCAGTTTTTCATTCAGAATACCCCCTTTTCATTCCCGGTGCGGTCCTGGTAGACTCCCAGGGGGTAATAAGGCATCATGTTCTGCCGGAGCCACTCCAGGGCCTCCAGGGGGGTCAGCCCCCAGTTGGTGGGACAGGTGGAGAGGACCTCCACAATGGAGAAGCCCTTTTTGGCCATCTGGGTTTCAAAGGCCTTCTTGATGGCCGCCTTGGCCTTGCGGATGTTGGGGACGGTGTCCACCGAAACCCGTTCGGCGTAGGCCACCCCGGAGAGGGTGGAAAGCATCTCGCAGACCCGGACCGGGAAGCCGGAAACGGTGACGTCACGGCCGTAGGGGGTGGTCTGGGTCACCTGGCCGGGGAGGGTGGTGGGGGCCATCTGGCCGCCGGTCATGCCGTAAATGGCGTTGTTGACAAAGATGACGGTGATGTTTTCCCCCCGGGTGGCGGCGTGGACCGTTTCGGCGGTGCCGATGGCCGCCAGGTCGCCGTCCCCCTGGTAGGTGAAGATGACCCCGTCGGGGAGGGCCCGCTTGAGGCCGGTGGCGATGGCGGGGGCCCGCCCGTGGGGCGCCTCCACCATATCGCAGGCGAAATAGTTATAAGCCATCACCGCGCAGCCCACAGGGGCCACGCCCACCGCCTTGCCGCCCACGTCCAGCTCCTGGAGGCTTTCCGCCACCAGTTTGTGGATGATGCCGTGGGTGCAGCCGGGGCAGTAGTGCAGGGGCGCGTCGGTGAGCATTTTGGATTTTTCATAGACAATTGCCATTATTTGTCACCTCCAGCCATGGTCTTGACCTTCTCAACAATCTCGGAGGGGCGGGGGATAATGCCGCCGGTGTGCCCGAAGAACTCCACCGGGACCTTCCCCTCTACCGCCAGGCGGACGTCGTCCACCATCTGGCCCATGTTCATCTCCACGCTGAGGAAGGCCTTGGCGTGGGCGGCATGGCGCCGGATGGCGTCCTTGGGGAAGGGCCAGAGGGTGATGGGCCGCAGCAGGCCCGCCTTGATCCCCTGAGAACGGAGGGTATCCACCGCCGACTGGCTGATCCGGGCGGTGGCGCCAAAGGCGGTCAGGATATAGTCGGCGTCGTCGCAGAGGTATTCCTGGCACCGCTGCTCCTCCCGCTCCACCTGGGCGTACCGCTGGAACCGCTCCCGGACGGTGCGCTCCAGCTCCTCCGGCTGAAGGTAAAGGGAATTGACAATGTTGTGGGGGCGCTTGTTGCCGTGGCCGCAGGCAGCCCAGGGCTTCTCCGCCGTCTGGGTCACCGGCTCGGGGAAGGACACCGGCTCCATCATCTGGCCCAGCAGGCCATCGGAGAGAAGCAGGGCCGGCATCCGGTATTTCTCCGCCAGGTCATAGGCCAGGAACACCACATTCACCAGCTCCTGCACCGTGCTGGGGGCGAAAACCAGGGCGTGGAAATCCCCATGGCCCAGGGCCCGGGTGGCCTGCCAGTAATCCGACTGGGCCGGCTGGATGCCGCCCAGGCCGGGGCCGCCCCGCTCCACGTTGACAATGAGGCAGGGCAGGTCGCTGCCCGCTATGTAGGAGATCCCCTCGGTTTTGAGGGAGATGCCCGGCGAGGAGGAGGAGGTCATGGCCCGCACCCCCGCCGCGGAGGCCCCCAGCACCATATTGACGGCGGCGATTTCCGATTCCGCCTGGAGATAGGTGCCGCCGATCTTGGGCATCTTCTTGGCCATATAGGCGGCCACCTCTGTCTGCGGGGTGATGGGGTAGCCGAAGAAATGACGGCAGCCCGCCCGGATGGCGGCTTCCGCCATGGCTTCATTCCCCTTCATGAGTACTCGTTCCGACATGGCTTTTCCCCTCCCTTACTTTTCCACCGTGATGGCGCTGTCCGGGCACATGATGCCGCACATGGCGCAGCCGATGCAGCTGGCCGGGTCGGTGACCTCCGCGGGGTTGTAGCCCTTGTCGTTCATCCGGCCGGCGGCCAGGCGCAGGATCTTTTTGGGGCAGACGCTGACACAGAGGCCGCAGCCCTTGCAGACCTTTTCGTCGATGATGGTTCTTGCCATTTGCTTACCTCTTTTCTTCTTCATCCCAGGGCAGTTTCACATAGACTTCAATGGGCAGAATCCCATCGGGCGGGAACTGGCCGGCATAGCGGCTTTCCACCGCCGTCCAAAGCACCGGAATCCCGGTGATACGGGAAAGCTCCCCCAGATAGGGGGCGGCCTCCCGCACCAGCTGGGGGGTGGTTTCCGGGCCCAGGTTGGCGTTGTTGACCAGGTAGGTCACCCGCAGCCTCGAACTCTGCTGAATCCGCTCCAGCAGGGCGGCGTCCTCCTCCGGGTCCGGCTCCAGCTCCCGGTAGGGGTTTACCACATAGAGCATGGAATACCCCCGCCGCTCCAGCAGGGCCGAAAAGCCCCCCAGGGCCACCGCGCCGTCGTCGTCCCCGCCCACGTCCAGGATCAGCCGGCCCTCCCCCGCCCGGATGGCCGCCGCCACCGAGGGAGGCAGCACCGGGATGTCCAGGTTGGTCCCCGCGTAGGTGGGGGCGATGAGGCGGATCCCCCGTTCCCGGAACAGCTCCCGGAAGTCCGCGGTGCGGAAATAGGGGTTCACCACGTCCAGGTCCATCACCGTCACGGCCTCGCCCTGCCCGGCGGCCTGGAGGGCCAAGTTTACCGCCAGATTGGTTTTGCCTGTGCCGTAATGCCCGCAGAGAATGGTGACCGGGGCCAAGAGATCCTTCATACGCGATACGCTCCCGATGGTGAGAAAAATAATTTGCCTTTTATTATACCACCACCCATCCCCCGATTCAAGAACTAATCTCCCCCATCCCGCCGGAAATGGGAGCCAAAGGGCCGGGAAAGGCATCCCTTTCCCGGCCCTTCGGCTCCCCGCATCAGACGGCGCTTACCGCTCCGCCTGGCTTTTCTGGTTCAAGCGGATCTTGTCGGCGATCATGGCGATGAATTCACTGTTGGTGGGTTTCCCGCGGAGGTTGTGGATGGTGTAGCCGAAATAAGAATTGAGGACATCCACATCCCCTCTGTCCCAGGCCACCTCAATGGCGTGGCGGATGGCACGTTCCACTCTGGAGGCGGTGGTGCCGTTTTTCTTGGCGACGCTGGGATACAGCACCTTGGTGACCCCATTGATGACCTCAGGGTCCTCTACCGCCATGATAATGGAATCCCTCAGGTACTGGTAGCCCTTGATGTGGGCCGGCACGCCGATCTCCAGAATGATGGAGGTAACCACCGCCTCCAGGCTGAAGCTGCTGCGAGGGGTTTCATGCGCGGACGGGATCAGGGGGCTGAAGCCCGCGAAAGCGTTGATCCGGTCCGCCACGACAGCCACGTCCACCGGCTTGACAAAATGATAGGTGGCGCCGGCGCGCATCAGCTCATCGGTGACACAGGAGTAATCCACGGAGGAAATCGTAAACAGCTTGGGCTTGGGGCTCAGGTTGCTTTTCATCACACCCTGGATCACTCCGAGAGCGTCCAGGCCCGGCATGAAAACTTCCATCAGCACCGCGGAGGGCTTCTTCTCAAGGATCAGGCTGAGAAGGGCCGCCCCGTCCTTGGGAGCGGGAACCGCTTCGAAGCCCTTCTTGCCAAGGGCCGCCGCGTAACACTCATTGGAATCGTTTTCTTCTTCGGTGATGAGAACAATTTTCTTCGTATTCATGGCCGTTACTCCTTTTTCAAGATTTTTCTTACTCAGAATACCATATTCCAACAAGATACGCAATGGATTTTTGAAAAATAAATTATTTTAATAATTCATTTTTCGACAGCAAAAGTGATTGCCATATGCTTATGAAGCTTTTTTTATCGAAAAAAGTACATTTTTGGCGTTATTCAGGATATTTTCTGCAAAAATCCCAAATCCCCTTGTGGGATCCTTCACAAAAACATGGGTCACAGAGCCCACCAGCATCCCGTCCTGGATAATGGGGCTGCCGCTCATGCCCTGCACAATCCCGCCCGTCTTTTCCAAAAGCACCGGATCGGTGACATGAATCACCATGTTCTGGCCGGCTTCCCCCTCGTTCATCACCAGCTTTTCGATCTCGATTTCATATTTCTGGGGGACGGTCCCCTCCAGGGTGGTGTAGATATAGGCCTTTCCGGTTTTCACCTCATGCTTCATGGCCACAGGCACCTGCTCCCCCAGGTAAAGATTGCGGCTGTACAGCAGCCCGTACACCCCCGAGGAGGTGTTGGCCGCCAGGGTGCCCAGGGAGGCGTCCTCGGTGAACTTGCCTTTCAGCTCGCCCGGGTTCCCCGCTTCCCCCTTTTTGCAGCCGGTGATCTGGGCCGGCACCACCTCTCCGTTGGAAAGGGGCATGATGTCCCCGGTGTCCACATCGCAGACCGCGTGGCCCAGCCCGGTAAAGAGGCCGCTGTTCTGGTCATAATAGGTCATGGTGCCGATGCCGGCGGAGCTGTCCCGCACCCAGACCCCCAGGCGGTACTGGTCGTCGCCTGTGGAGCGCACCGGGTGGATTTCCGTGTCAAAGGCGGACTGGTCCCGCTTCACCTGGACCCGGATGGGATTCCCCCCGTTTTCCGCCATCAGCTCGGCCAGCTGTTCATTGGTGGCCAGCTTGACCCCGTTGAAGGTTTCCAGGATATCCCCCACCTGAATCCCCGCCGACTTGGCGGGGTTGGCGCGCCCCTCCTGGGTGGGGATGTCGCTCATCCCCACCACCATCAGGCCGTCGGTAAACATTTTGATGCCGAAGGGCGCCCCGGAAACGGTGACCATCTTCCTGTCCACCACGTTGACCTCCACCGTCTTCACCGGGATGAGGCCCAGCAGCTTCAGGTCCATCTGGTAGCTGTTCCCCACGCTGCTGTATACCTGGGCGTCGGTGGTATCCGAGGTATGGACCATTTCAATGGGATAGGCGGATGTAAAGGAAATCTCCTCTCCCGCCACCACCGAATACTGGTTGGGGAGCTGTCCCTGTATATAAATCGTGAGCAGCAAAACCGCCGCCATGCAGCAGTCAACTACCGCCGCAATGCATCTGGCAAGCTTTCTCAAAAAATCATCTCCTTTTGGCGCGGCGGCACAGGTACCTACCGCCCCCTGGCTGAAAATTCCCGCGGCAGGCGGCGTCAAACCGCCCCGCCGGCCGCCCAGGCTGCCTTCGCCGGCTTTTCCCCTGCCGGAAGAATCTCCGGGCCAGGGCTGCGAAGCAGTTTCGGGCGGCTTCGGGCAGATGGCAGTGAAAAAAGCCGAAGCCCGGCGCATCCGAAGCCGTCCGCTCAAAGCCGATGGCTTACCGCGCCGCCGCGCCTTTTCTCGGTTGTAATTTGTGTTGGGAGAGGATTTTTTATTTGCGGCAAAATTCATCAGGGTTTTTGGGGATGTTTCCTTTGGGCATGGTCCTTCAGAACATTTTCCGATTGAAACAGATGACGGCTTTTTCTCCAGAATTCACCCCTGGTCCAAAAGCTGCTTTTTGTCCCGCAAAAGGACGCTTCCATGGATTTCCAGCCCGGCCTCTGGCAAAACCGCCAGCCAGTCCTTTCCAACGTCCTCCCAGAATTCGGGGAGGAACAGCTCCACCCTTTTCCCAAAGGAAAACAGGTCATTCCCCGAGGCCCTTACGATTTTTTCCAAAACATAGGTATATTCTTCCAGCATCTGCCGGCAGATATCCTCCTGGGCCCGTTCCAGCACCCCCTCTGTCCCTTCCCCCCGGAAGGAAAGGAGGTACCCCTCCACCTCCGCCTCCAGCTCCATGGTCAGCCGCTCCCCCTCCGCCCTGGGGCGGATTTTCAGCCGGTTCTTTTCCAGCACCCAGTCCATGGAATACCCCCGGCCGCTGACCGTCCGCACCACCTCGCTGCCCTGGCCGGAGCGGGCGAAGGGCAGCAGCCCCATAATCTCCGGGGGCGCCTGGACCAGGGCGGCTTCCCCCGCGGAGAGATAGCCGCTGATCACCGCCTGCTCCTCGGTGCGCTCCACCACCGGCAGCAGCAGTCCGCGCCCCGGCGTGTCCAGAAGATTGAGGCAGTCCTTCAGGTTCACCTGGGACAGCTCCCCCGAGGTCAGCAGGGAAAACACCTCCTCCCCCGCGCTGTCCTCCTCCCGGGCCTTCCCCTCCAGGAGGCCCGGGCTCTGGGGGCTGACCGCCACCAGGGTCAGGGGCCGGACGCCCCCGTGGGCATCCACCTCCCCCAGCAGCTCCCGGAGCTGTTCCCGGTCCTCCACCCCGTCCACCAGCAGCACCTTGCAGCCGTCCAGATAAAGGGTCCTCCCGCTGACCTGCTCCATGTCCATCACCGCCTGGGCGAAGGTGCCGCCCCTGCCGCTGCGGCTTTCATAGGACTGCTCCTCACCCCCCAGCCGGGTCAGATATTCCACCATGATCTCATATCCGCCGTCCTCCTGGAGGGACACCGCCACAGCGGTGACAATGGACCGCTTGCTGATATCCACGCTCCCGGAACAGCCCCCCAGGGGCAGCAGCCCCGCCAGCAGAAGGGCCAAAGCGCGCTTTTTCACCCCTTTTTCCTCCTTCCCGCGTCCAGCAGCCATCCCAGGGCCGGCAGGAGCAGCACCCCGCCTATGGTGAGCACTCCCGTTGCCAGGGCCTTATGGAGCGTCTCCAGCCATTCCATCCTGCCGGACAGGACCAGGGAGGCCGCCGCCACCAGGGCGGCGTTTCCCCAGACCCACCTTGCCTTCCACGGGCGGAAGAAAGCCCCCGCCGAAAGGCTGGAGGCCAGGGCCAGGAAAACCGACAGCCGCACCAGCCCCAGCACCACCCAGATCACCAGGAAGATGGAATCCAGCCGTTGGAACACCTGAAATCCCGCCGAGGTGACGGCGGTAAAGACCGGGAAGGGCTTCATGGCCCCGTAGGCCCCCAGGGTGAGCATGGTCATCAGCTGCACCGCCGCCGACCCCAGGGTCACCGCCCCCACCCAGCCGGCGCAGGAGGCGGCCCTGGGGGCTCCCCGGACATAGCAGAGGAGGAGCAGCAGGGCGAACATTTCCCCATTCATGGCAAGGGCCTGCCAGGCGCCCCGGGCCGTTTCCGCCGCCGGCAGAAGGCGGTAGGAGAAGTTCAGCCAGTCGTACTGCCGCCAGAGCCCCAGGGCGATGACCCCGCAGCCCAGCCCCAGGAGGACCATCAGGATGCCGCCGCCCCGGGCCAGCCCCTCCAGCCCCTGGGAAACAGCCAGGGCCCCCGCCGCCACAAAGGTCAGGGCCACCACCCAGGTATAGCGGTAGTCATAGATGGCGGTGACCATAAAGGAGATGAAGCCGGTGGCGCTGTGGACGCACACCGCCATGGAGAAAAGCCAGTAAATGCCGCTCTGGACCCGGAAAAAGGCCCCGCCGGGGGCCATCAGGGGGGAGAGCCCCGTGCTCCGGCGGCAGAAAAAGATGCCCAGCATCAGCGCCAGGTATTGGACCACCCCAGAAACCAGGGTGGTGAGGATGGTGATGTTCCCTCCCCCCTCCAGGGCCTGGGGGGAATAGGCCACCAGGGAGAAGAAGCGGGAAAGGGTGAGAAGGATCAAAAGCTGGCTTACCGAAATTTTGTCCCGGCCGTCCATCCTCACGCCTCCTTCCCATCCGCGCCGGGGAGGTTCTCCACCGACAGGTCCTCCTGCTGGAGCAGCTTCCAGCTGGAGCGGATGAACATATCCCGGAAGCTGTAGCTGTCCGCCGGGGAGATGGGGGCCGTCACCGGCACCCCCATGGTTTTGAGGGAGCAGAGGTTCAGCACCAGCAGCACAAAGCAGAGATAGACCCCATAGAGCCCCAGCAGCCCCCCCACCACAATGAAGCTGAAGCGGAGCATGGTCACCGGCTCGTAAAGGCTGGGGACCACAAAGGAGCTCACCGCCGTCAGGGCGATGATGATTACCATGGGGAGGCCGATGAGCCCCGCCGAAACGGCGGCGTCCCCGATGACGATGCCCCCCACAATGCCGATGGCGTGGCCGATGGGGCTGGGGATCCGCAGCCCCGCTTCCCGGAGCAGCTCATAGAGGAAAAACACCACCAGGGCCTCCAGCAGCACCGGCAGGGGGGTATCCAGGGCGGAGCCCACAAACTTGGAAAGGAGGGACTGGGGAATCAGCTCCGGGTGAAAGGACACCACCGCCACATAGTACCCCGGCAGCAGGATGGTGACAAAAAAGGACAGGAGCTTCAAAAGCCGCACAAAGGAGGCAAAATAGGGCCGGTGGATATAGTCGTCCAGGCTTTGGAAATGCTCCACAAAAAGGTAGGGAAGGATGAGGGCGAAGGGGGTCCCCTCCACCATCACCGCCACCCGGCCCTCCCCCAGCTTGGCGCAGACGGTGTCCGGGCGCTCGGTGACCCCCACCCCGGAAAAAAGGGACAGGCGCTTGCCGTCCAGGAAGGGCTGGAGATACCCCGAATCCAGGACGACGCTGATCTTCACCTTGCCGATGCGGCGCTTCACCTCCTGGACCATCTTGGGGGAGGCCACCCCCCGGAGGTAGAAAATCTTCACAATGGTGTTGCTCAGCGTCCCCGCCGTAACGCTTTCCACCGTCAGGAGGGGGGTGCGCAGCCGCCGGCGGATCATCCCCATATTGAAATTCAGCACCTCGCAGAAGCCCTCCCGGGAACCCCGGAGGTTCCGCTCCGCCGACGGTTCCCCCACCCCCCGGCTCTTGAAGCCCTGGTAGCCCAAGGCGATGCCGGCCCGGACCCCGTCCACCAGCACCACCACAAAGCCGCTCATGGTGATGGAGAGAAGCTCCCCGAAGGTGCGCACCTCCTTCTGCTCCCCCGCCATGATGACCCCGCCGCCCCCCAGATAGGCGTGGATCTTGGGGCCGGTGTCCAGCCCGGCCGGAATCCGGGTCAGGGGGCGGAAGAGGAAATCACTCACCAGGGCGTTGGCCACAAGGCCGTCGAACATCACCACCGCCATCCCCACCCCGTTGGCGGTATGGCGGTGGATCATCAGGTCGTCGGTATTCCCCAGCCGCCTGCGGATCTCCACCACATTTTCCTCAAGGCTTTCCCCCAGGAGCTTTCCGCCGTCCTCCGGCTCCGGCTTCCGGTAAGCCGGATGGGCCGTTTTCCCCATTTCCTTCCCGCCCTTCCATGGTTTTATCCTCCTATCATCTTTCCGCCGGACGGGGAAAATATGTATCCGCCGGGGATAAATCCTCCCCCGGCCGGAATAATAAGGGCATACCGGGCTGCAAGGAGGCGGTTTTGTGCTGGTGGCTTTTTTCCGTACCCTGATCCTCTATATCGTCATCGTCTTCGGCGTGCGGCTCATGGGCAAGCGCCAGCTGGGGGAGCTCCAGCCCTCGGAGCTGGTGGTGACCATCCTCATCTCCAACATCGCCACCCTCCCCATCGAGGAGGTGGAAACCCCTCTCTTCGCCGGCCTGCTCCCCATCCTCTCCTTGGTGACCTTTGAGGTCATCATCTCCGCCGTCAACCTCCACTGCCGGAAGGTGCGGCGGATTTTCAGCGGCACCCCCATGGTGGTGATCCAGAACGGGGAGGTGGACCAGCAAAAGCTCAAGGAGCTTCGGTTTTCCATCGACGACCTGATGGCCCAGCTGCGCTCCAACCAGATCTTCTCCCTGGAGGAGGTGGACTTCGCCGTGGTGGAAACCACCGGGAAGCTCTCGGTTTACCAGAAATACGGCGCCCGGCCCCTCACCCCCCAGACCCTGGGGATGCCGGACCAGCCGGCGGAGAACGCCCCGCCCCTGGTGGTGGTCAGCGACGGGCACGTCTACCAGGAATACCTTTCCCTCTGCGGCAGGGATATCAAGTGGCTGGAGGAAACCGCCGCCTCCCGCCGGGTGGCCGTCCGGGACATCTTCGTCATGACCCTGGACCGGGCCGGCAACTACCATCTGGTGAAAAAGGAGGGGGCAGTATGAAGCGCCTGATCACCGCCGTCCTCCTCCTCTGCCTGATCCTGGGGATCAGCTGCTATTCCTTCTTCTCTCTGGAAAAGGGCATCGAGGAACTGTCTGAGGCCGTCCAGGCGCTTCGTTACCACACCCCGGCGGAGGAGCTGGAGGCCCGGAGCCAGGAGCTGGTGGAGCTGTGGAACCGGAAGGAAAGGACCTTTGTGGTCTTTGTGCGCCACGATACCCTGGATGAGGTCACCCAGCTTCTGGCGGAGCTGCCCAGCCTTGCGGAATACCAGGAACTGGGCAGCTTCTACAGCCGGGTGGACAGCATCCTGGCCCGTCTGGACGACCTGGCCGATTCCGCCAGGCCGTCCTACCGGAACCTTTTATAGCGCGCAAAAGGGGCGGCCTCAGCCGGATTTGGCTGGGGCCGCCCCTTTTCCTGTCCCCGGAAGGGGGATCAAATCTGTTCCATCAGATACTTCATATAGCTGACATAGTGGTAAAAAACGATGCCCGGCTCCTGGAGCTCCTTGTTCCACCGCTTCACCCACTCCAGGGTGATAAAGCCCTGGTACTCCCCCGCCTTGAGGGTCTTGAGGGCGTCGAACACCGGCACGTCCCCGTAGCCCATCATCCGGTAGGAGAGCTTCCCGTCCTTGTAAACCGAATCCTTGACATGGGTGTTCTTCACATACTGCCCGATGTTGCGGAAGGTGAACTCCGGGGATTCCCCGAAGAAACGGTAGGGATGGTGGATATCCCACAGCACCCCGGAGGAGTCGGGGTCGGCGCCGTCGACAAACTCCCGCATGACATGGGAATCCGCCAGGGCCCCGTTGGTTTCCACCAGGACACAGACCCCCTTGGGCTTGGCATAGTCACACAGCTCCAGGTAAAGCCTCCTGGCCGCCTCCATATCCACCGGCTCGGGCTGGGGCTGGGGGGAGATCATCACCCGTATGTAAGGCACCCCCAGCCTGGCCGCCGTGTCGATGTAGTCCATGGCCTCCCGGCGGCCCGCCGCGGGGCTGTCTGGCATCCCCAGGGTGGCCCCGCTGGTGAGCTGGGTCAGCACAAGGCCGGCGTCCCTCAGCTGCCCCAGGGTGGCCTGATAATTGCTGTCATCAAAAATGCGGATTTTCGGGGCGTACATCTCGTTTTCGATGCCCCGAATCTCAATCCCGTCCACGCCCAAATCCTTGGCTGTGGCGAAAATCTCCCGCCACTGCCAGTTGGGGCATCCCAGGGTGGAAAATGCCAGTTTCATATCCGTTCATCCATTCTCCGGCAAAATTCTGCCGAACCCGCCGCTGCCGGGCCGTGCGGGAACGCTATTCGTCCTGAGAGGGCTCCTCGCCGGTCTCCTCCTGGCCGGCCTCCCCCTCCACCTTGACGGTGAGGGTGACCTCATAGCCGGCCGTGACCTTGGAGCCCTGGGGGGTATCGCAGACCACAGTACCCACAGGGACATTGAGGGAGGGGTCCTCCCCAATCTCCTCATTCCAGGTGAGCCCCAGGCTGCTGAGCATATACTGGGCGGCCGCCAGGGTACAGCCCTCCAGCCGGGGCATAATGACATACTGGGGACCCTGGCTCACCGTCAGGACCACAACGCCGTCCTCCGGCAGCGCCGTCCCCTCCGGCACCGACTGCTCCAGCACCACCCCGGCGGGGACTTCATCGTCATAGGTTTCCTGGGTTTCCAGGGTGATCCCCTCGAAGCGGTCCAGCTCCTCCTGGAGCATGGGCCAGTACTCCCCCACAAGGTTATATTCCATCACCGCCGCCGGGGGCTCCGATTCCGACTCGGGCAGCGGCGCCTCCGCCGCTCCCCCCGCCAGCAGCCCGATCACCAGCAGCCCGTTGAGGACCAGGCTGGCGCCCAGGCCCGCCGCCAGATAGCGCCGGCTCCTGTCGGGGCGGACGGTCTTCACCTCCCGGGGCGCGGGCTTGGGGGCCGGAGGCTCCGGGCGGAAAATGGTGGTATTGGAGGCGGTTTCCTCCAAAAGGGCCGCCGTGAACTCATCCACCGACGGAAAGCGGTCCTTCTGATCCAGTTCCATGGCCTTCCGGATGGCGTCGGACACATAGACCGGCACCAGGGGGCGCAGGGCCGCCACATCGGGGAGGCTGTCGGATTTCATCCTCTGGGTGGCGGGAATGGGGTCGTTCCCGGTGAGGGCCCGGTAAAGGAGGGCCCCCAGGGAATAGATATCGGTCCAGTCCCCCTGCCAGAGGTTCTTGGAATACTGCTCCGGGGCGCTGTAGCCGTCGTAAAGCTGGGGGGAAAGGCCGCTGCCCACCGTCCGCAGCTCCGGCAGGGCGAACCCCATGAGCCGCAGTCCCCCCTTGCGGTCCACCGCCACATTGTCCGGGGAGATGCCGCAGTGGACAATCCCCTTGCTGTGAAGGTTGGAGATGAGGGAAAGCATGGGCAGGAAAAGGTTTTTGGCGTCCCCCCAGTCCAGGGGCCCCTTCTCCTCCAGATACCGTTCCAGGGGGACAAAGGCGATGTAGGAAGAAACGCAGTAGACGGTATTGTTGGCGGAGAGCAGCTCCCGGATCTTCACAAGGCACTTGTGATCGACGCCGCCGACCTGCTTCCAGCGGTCCATGATATCGGAAAGGAGGGTCTTGTACCGGGTCTGCTTCTCCTGGGCGGTGACCACCGAAACCCGGTCCCCGCCCCGGCCGGCGTAGGACCGGGGCATAAATTCCTCCACAAAGACCCGCCGCTCCCGGGAAAGGTCCAGCCCGATGTAGACGATGGTCAGGTCGTTCTGGGAGAGGGCCTTGCCCACCAGGTATTTCCCCTCCAGCACCGTGCCTGCGGGCAGGGTCCCCCTGGGGTTATCAATGGAATTATCGTGAGCGCAGATGGAGCAGACGTCGCCGTCCCCCTCCATGGGGGACATACAGCCCATGCAGTAGCGTTTCCTTTCGTCCAAAAGCCTCACTCCAAACTATTATGCCGTTTCGGCGGAGTCGTCCAGGTGGTACTGCTCCACGGCCCATTCCCGCAGGCGGAACTTCTGGATCTTGCCGCTGGCGGTCATGGGGAAGGAGTCCATAAAGGCCACATACTTGGGGGCCTTGTGCCGGGCCATATGGGTGCGGACCGAATCCCGGATCTCCTCCTCGGTGATCCGGCTGCCCTCCCTGCGCACGATGCAGGCCATGACCTCCTCACCGTACTTCTTGCTGGGCACCCCGATCACCTGGACGTCCTGTACGTCGGGAAGGGTATAAAGATATTCTTCAATCTCCTTCGGGTAAATATTCTCGCCGCCCCGGATGATCATATCCTTGATTCTTCCCGTAATCTTATAATAACCGTTTTCGTCCACAGTTGCAAGGTCTCCCGAGTGAAGCCAGCCATCTTCGTCGAT
>CAJFUT010000089.1 GCA_904420255.1 uncultured Angelakisella sp.
ACAGGAAATTTGTGCCCGCGTCCAAACTGGATTTGAACCGATAGCTTCTGCTGCCAGGCAAGGGCCTGGAGCCATTCCGCGCTCCGGCCTTTCGCTTTACCCGGGATTTGTGCCCGCGTCCAAAGCAGATTCCCGCAGCCCCAGGGGAGGCCCACTTTGTTCCGGCTTCTTTCAGCAGAAATTAAGAAAGCATCAATCCTCCCTTGCTCAGGTTGATTCCTTTATTATGGAATGAGTTTCTGCCCGGATAGAATATTCACTTTTCCGGGCAATATTTTGCAATTTTTTCGGCATTAAAGAAATTGTTTTTCCCACAAAAAATATGTTGACATTCCGGGAATGATACGATATAATAAAACTCGCTGATTTGAAAGACGCTTGTTTTTCAAGGAGGTCAGCGCCGGTGAAGCAGGGTTTCGGCCCGGGATTCGGAACCGTATTTAGGGGCATAGCTCAGTTGGTAGAGCAGCGGTCTCCAAAACCGCGTGCCGAGGGTTCGAGCCCTTCTGCCCCTGCCAAAACCGCTTTATGCGGTTACTCGCTGCTATGGCTCAGTAGGCAGAGCACGTCCTTGGTAAGGACGAGGTCACCAGTTCGAATCTGGTTAGCAGCTCCAAAAAGCAAGGACGTCCGTGAGGGCGTCCTTGCTTTTTAAAGTTGTCGCTGCGCCAAGCTGACTGTGCTTGCATCAAGGCAAGGGCCTGGAGCCACTTCGCGCTCCGGGCCTCTTTTTGCGTACCGATGGGGTTTCAACGCCGGATATTTTTGGTTTGCGGGATGAGCTCAATGCCGGAGCAGAGGGCATAATTGCCACCTTGGGGTGGTTTTCAATCGTTGGGGCAATGAAAAAGGGCCGTAATTTTTCTTTACACTTCCCGCCGGGTCCGGTTTCTGCTATACTAAAGGCGAAAACCTTTGGCGGCCGCCGCGGGCCCTTTGGAAGGGAAGCGCCATGGAAAATTCCGGCCGGTCCTATATTATCAAAAAAGCCTTTGCCGGTGCCTGCCTGGAGCCGGCAAGGGAAAGGCTGCTCCGGCTTTTGAATCGCTGCCCGGGGCTTTTCCGGGAAAGGAGGCGGGGTTATGGGAATGCGGGAGGACCGGCGCCCCACGCTGGCGTCCTGGCCCAAGCGGATCTATGAATGGGAGGATCTCCCGAGGGTGTTCCTGCCGGGGCTGGAGCCCTGGCGGAAGGAGGGCCTGCCCCCGGGGAACGTGACCTATATCCCCCGGGTCAACCAGTACGCCGACGCCCCCGAGTATGCCGTGGCCTGGTTCCGGGGGATGGTGCTGGTCCAGACCCTCCGGAAGGGGGTGCTGGAGGTCCGCAGGCTGGACCCCGGCAGCGTGGCCCAGGTGCGGTACCGGGTCCAGCTCCTGCGGTGCCAGATCACCGCCTATCTCCGGGACGGGGGAGATGTCTCTTTCGCCTACAACAAGACCAAGGAGGAGCTGATCCTCCCGGTGCTGAATCTCCTTCTGGGCAATCCGGCGGAATTTGTCCCCCCGGCCGGCCATCCCGCCGGCGGGGAGTGGGACCGGCTCCGGCAGCAAAGCTACGCCATGCACCACACCTCCCTTTTGTGTTACCGCTTCGGCGGGGGGATCCATGCCCACCTGTGGCTCCGGGGGAAGGAAAAGAGCCTGCTGTATTTTCTGCGGAAGGCGCCGCCGCCGGAGTATTTCCTGGGGGCCATGGACCGGGGGCTGGCGGCGGTGGTCAGCAATTTTTACGGGATCGAGGCTGCCTACCTGCCCTGGGGGGAGCTCCGCTTTTTCCCGCCGGCGGACGGGGCGGGGGCGTTCCAGGTGGAAGCGGCCCACGGCCCGGGGCTGTCCATCCCGCTGCTCCCCGGGCAGGAGGAGCGGGTGAGGACCTTCCTGGGAGGGCTGCCGGAGGAATGGCGGCGGTTCCTGCCGGATTCTTAGATTTTTTGAGAGCCCCCTGAAAAAACTTTAGCGAATTTTGCGGTTGTGCGCCGGAAGCTGTTTGGGCTATAATGAAATCCCAAAGTGAATATGCGCCAGTATAATGCGGTTGATATGGAACCGAAGTTTCTACCGGGCCGCCGGAAACGGCCCGACTATTGGGAGAGCGGCGCAGGTTCCCGTCCCGGCCTCGGGATGGGGGCCTGGTGTTTCCTTTCCCGTGGGGCAGCCGGTTCCGGCCGCCCCCTTTTCCTTGCCGCGGCGGGGGAGAAAATTGTGCTTCCGGGGGAGGATTCCCCCTTTTGATACGCCGTCCCGGGGACGGAGAAGTGTGTTTCCACAGAAAAGAGGAGGAAAAGCAAATGGAACGGTTCTTCAAGCTGAAAGAGCACGGTACCGATGTCCGCACCGAGGTGGTGGGAGGGGTCACCACCTTCTTCGCCATGGCCTACATCATCTTTGTCAACCCCAATTACCTTTCCGCCACCGGCATGGATTTCACCGCCGTCATGGTGGCCACCTGTGTTTCCGCCGCCATCGGCACCCTGCTCACCGCCCTTCTGGCCAATGTGCCCTTCGCCCAGGCCCCCGGCATGGGCCTCAACGCCTTCTTCACCTACAGCGTCTGCCTGGGGATGGGGTACACCTGGCAGCAGGGCCTCACCATCGTCCTCATCTCCGGCCTGCTGTTCCTGGCCGTGGCCGTTTCCCCCCTGCGCTCCAAGGTCATCGCCTCCATTCCGGCGTTTCTGAAAAGCGCCATCTCGGCGGGCATCGGCCTTTTCATCGCCTTCATCGGGCTGCTCAACGCCGACATTGTCAAGCTCATTGGTGACACGGTGGTGGACGGCGTGGTGGTCGCCACCGACTATTCCGATATGGGCAGCATCATTTCCGGCGCGCCCCTGCTGGCCCTCATCGGCGTGCTGATCACCGGCATCCTCATCGCTTATAAGGTGAAGGGGGCCATGGTCATCGGCATCCTGGTGACCACCCTCATCGGCCTGCCCATGGGGGTCACCCAGATTCCGGAGAACGTCGCCCTTTCCAACATCGGCAACATCTCCCTGACCTTCCTCCAGTTCGACTTCGGCGGCATCATGTCCCTGGGGGTCCTCCCTCTGGTGACCGCGGTGATCAGCTTCGCCGTGGTGGATATGTTCGACACGGTTGGCACCCTCATCGGCACCGCCGGGAACGCCGGGATGCTGGATGAAAACGGCAACCTCCCCGGCGGCGACCGGGCCCTCATCGCCGACGCCATCGCCACCTGCGCGGGCGCCTGCCTGGGTACCTCCACCGTCACCACCTTTGTGGAGTCCTCCACCGGCATCGAGGGGGGCGCCCGCACCGGCCTTTCCTCGGTGGTCACCGCCGCCCTGTTCCTCCTGAGCACCCTGCTGGCCCCCATTGCCGGGATCATCCCCTCCGCCGCCACCGCCCCCGCCCTGATCATTGTGGGCGTCTATATGATCAAGGGCGCCGTGAACATCGACTGGTCCGATTTCGAGGTGGCCCTGCCCGCCTTCCTCACCATCGTCATCATGCCCTTCGCCTACAGCATCTCCGACGGTATCGGCTTCGGTTTCATCTCCTACACCGTCATCAAGGTGGCCCGGGGCAAGGCCAAGGAAGTCCCCGGCCTCATCTACATCCTTTCCGCCATCTTCATCCTCATGTACATCCTCAGCTTCCGCTGAGCCGGGTAGCCCCGGCTGGCAAGTCCGTGAGAAGCGTTTTGCACAGCGCCGGTCTGTGCCCCGCTCTCTGCCGGGTGGCCCCGGCTGGCAAGTCCGTGAGAGAAGATTTTTCCCAGCCGCCGGTTTGTGCCCCGCTCTCGCCGGGTAGCCCCGGCTGGCAAGTCCGTGAGAAGCGTTTTGCACATCACCAGTTTGTGCCTCGCTCTCGCCGGGTGGCCCCGGCCGGGTGGGGAAAGCCGCGGTTTCCTGGAATCTGAACAGGATAACGAAAGAGCTCCGAGATTTCTCGGGGCTCTTTTGCGTTGCAGCGCGCCCGTTCCCCAGGCGCATCCTTTTGGCTGCGCAAAAAAATTCCGCCAGGCCCTTGACTTTCCCGGGAAAATATGTATTATTGTATTATGTACTTAATACAAAAGTACAAAGCGGCTCAGACAAGGAAAGGATGACGTCCATGACATGGAATCTGTCCGGGGACCGGCCCATCTGGCTCCAGCTGATGGAGGGGATCCAGCGGGGCATCGTTTCCGGGGAATACCCACCGGGGGCCCGGCTCCCCAGCGTCCGGGACCTGGCGGCGGAGGCCGCCGTCAACCCCAACACCATGCAGAAGGCCCTCACCGAGCTGGAGCGGAGCGGCCTGGTCCGCTCCCAGCGCACCAGCGGGAGGTTCATCACGGAGGATGCGGCAATGATACAGGACCTGAAAAACCAACTGGCCTCGGAGCAGATCCGGGAATTCCTGGAGCGGATGAGGAGCCTGGGCTTTACCCGGGAGGAGGTTATTTCCCTGATGGAAGGTCAGGTGGAGGCGGAATGAACCTGCCCATCTGGACGGCCGTGCTCAGCTCCCTGGAGGAGCCGGGGCCGGAAAACAGCAAGGAGGAAGCCATGGAACGGAATGTGGACACGCCGGTGCTGGAGTGCCGGCAGCTTTCCAAGATATACGGCGGGGTGCGGGCCCTGGATACGGTGGACCTGGCTCTGGGCCGGGGGCAGATCGTGGGGCTTTTGGGGCCCAACGGCAGCGGGAAGACCACCCTCATCAAGTTGGCCGCGGGGCTGCTGACCCCCTCGGCGGGGGAGATCCTGGTGAACGGCAGAAAGCCGGGCCGGGAAACCAAGCTGGAGGTGGCCTACCTGCCGGAGCGGACCTATCTCAACGACTGGATGCGGGTGGAGGATATGCTGGCCTTCTTCCGGGATTTCTACAGCAATTTCGACGGGGCCAAGGCCCGGGATATGCTCTCCCGGCTGGGGATCAACCCCCGGGATAAGCTGAAAACCATGTCCAAGGGCACCAAGGAGAAGGTGCAGCTGATCCTGGTGATGAGCCGCCGGGCGGAGCTTTACCTTTTGGATGAGCCCATCGGCGGGGTGGACCCCGCCGCCCGGGACTACATCCTCAGCACCATCATCGGCAATTACAGCGAAAACGCCACGGTGGTCATCTCCACCCACCTGATCAGCGACGTGGAGCGGGTGCTGGACCAGGTGGTGTTCCTGGGCTGGGGCAAGGTGGGGATGGTGGCCCAGGTGGACGACATCCGGGAAAACCAGGGCAAATCGGTGGATCAACTGTTCCGGGAGGTATACAGATGCTAGGGAAACTGCTGAAATATGAATTCAAGGCCACGGCGCGGATGTATTTCCCCCTTTACCTGGCGGTGCTGCTGCTGGCCCTTCTGGGGCGCCTCTCCATCGGAGGGAATATTCTGAACGCCGCCCAGGTGCTGGAGAGCTACGGTGAAGGGGGCGGTGGCTTATTCTCCACCTTCCTGGGAGCCCTGGCGGCGATCGCCCTGGTCTTTTACGGCCTGGGGCTGCTGGGGGCCTATGTGGTCCACTTCGTCATCACCATCCAGCGGTTCTGGAAAAGCCTCATGGGGGACGAGGGCTACCTGATGTTCACCCTGCCGGTTTCGGTGGACCAGCTCCTTTGGAGCAAGGCCATCGCCGCGGCGGTGTGGGGCGCCGCCACCTTCCTGGTGGTGGTCCTCTCGGTCTTCGTCCTGGCCTTCCAGCCCTGGCTGGCGGAGGCATTCGGCGGGTATATCGCCCATGAGCTCCAGGAGCTGGGGCCCGCCGCCGACCTCCTGTGGGCCATCCTGGGGGAGTTGTTTGACGGGACCTTCTGGGGGATGATGGCGGTGACCCTGGTGCTGGATACTTTCAGCGGTATCTTCCTCCTATACGCCGCCATGGCCATCGGCCACACCGTCCGCAATCACAAGGTGCTGGCCTCCATCGGGGCCTACCTGGGGATTACCATGGCCACCTCCGTGGTCACCTCCATGGTGAGCGCCGTTGCGATGCCCTTCGCGGAGCGGGGCCTGGACCAGATCGATGCGGTCCCGGTGGAGGATGTCCAGGGCCTGCTGGCGGTGATGGGCCAGTTCGGCGCGGCCCTCAACTGGACCATCCTGGCCGTCCTGGTGGCGGGGCTGGCGCTGGCGGTGGGGATGTATTTCGCCGCCCGCTATCTGCTGAGCACCCAGCTGAATCTGGAATGACAGGGGAGGGAGCCGCGATGAGCTTTGTGCCAGAAAGTATGTGGGGCCTGCTGGGCTACATCGCCCCGGGGCTCTTCCTGGGGATGGGCCTTGCCCTCCGCCAGGCCGGGCCGGTCCCGGCCCTCCGGGGGAGGGCGCTGGCCCGGGCCATAGCCCTGCGGGCGCTGCCCCAGGCGGCCCTGCCGGTGGGGTGGGCCCTGTTAGCCGCCAGTATGCTGGTTTACGGCCTGGGGGCTGTGGCGGGCCTTTCCCCGGCCCGGGCGCTGGGCTTCTGCCTGGCCCTGGACCTGGCGGCGCTGGGGACATTCCTGAGCCTTTGGAGAAGCTGCCTGTCGGAAAGGCTGTCGGAAGCGGATATTTGAACAGCGGGAGGGGCGGGCTGCCCCTCCTTTTCCTTTTCTTGACAAATCCGCCCCCCGGGAGTACCATATTGATATATCAACCGTCTGAGGACGCTGTGAAAAGAGGGAGCGAAATGGAAGAAAAGGAAGAAAAGCGGGGCCTGCCCCGGTGGGCCGAAACAGCCGTTGTTATTTTCAAAATCGGCCTGTTCACCTTCGGGGGAGGCTGGAGCATCATCGCCCAGCTCCAGGCGGAGTTTGTGGAGAAGCGGGGGTGGATCACCGAAACCGAGCTGCTGGACATTGTGGCCCTGGCCCGGAGCTTCCCGGGCATTATGATTGTCAACACCGCGGTGATGATGGGCTACACCATGGGCGGGCTGGGGTATGCCGTCCTCTGTGCCTTTGCCATCGCCGCGCCGGCCTTCGGGGTGATGATCTGTGTCACCCTGTTTTACACCGCCTTCCGGAGCAACCCCTATGTTTCCCGGGCCATGCTGGGGGTCCAGGCGGCGGTGGTGCCCATTATCATCAGCGCCGTGCTGAACCTGCGGAAAACCGCCATCCGGGACGCGGCGGGGCTGCTCATCGCCGGGGTGGCGTTCCTGCTGTTCCTTTTCACCGAGATGAACAACATTTACATTGTGCTCCTGGGCGGGTGCGCCGGGCTGCTGGTGCAGACCCTGCGGCTCCGCGGGGCGGCGGCCGCCCAGGGCGCCGGGAAGGGAGGGGATACCGATGCTGCAAACCCTTCTTGATTTCTACCTGGTCTTTGTGAAGATCGGCTTCTGCAGCTTCGGGGGGCTCTCCATGATCCCGGTGATCAATGAGGAGATGGTGTCCCACGGCTGGATGACCCTCAGCGAGGTGACCGACATCATCGCCATCGCCGAGATGACCCCCGGCCCCCTGGGGGTCAACGCCGCCACCTTCGCCGGGATGCGCTCGGCCGGGGTGCTGGGGGCCCTGGCCGCCAACCTGGGGGCCATGACCCCCTCCCTCACCGTCTGCCTGCTGGCGTCGGTGTTCCTGGCCCGGGTCAAGGGGAACCCCATCCTGGACCGGCTGATGTTCGGCATCCGCCCGGTCTGCATCGGCATGATGGTGGCCACCTGCTTCACCCTCCTCCCCAATTACCAGCCGGGGGGCGCTGGGATCTCCCCGGCGGCGGTGGCCATCGGGGTGGTGGCCCTGGTGCTGCTGGTGAAGGCAAAGCTCACCATCCCCAAGGTGATCCTGGTATCGGCGGTGCTGGGGCTGCTGCTGGGGTGAGGGAATTTTCCCATAAAACTTCATGGGCGGCCCGCGGTTTGCGATGCTTCTGCACAGCAAAAAAGGGCTCAGGCGTCTCAATGGATGCCCGGGCCCTTTTGCCTGCTAAAAATCAGAAAAACAGCTGCAGCGCCAGCCCCGCCGCCGCCCCGAAGCCCCAGGTGAGGCCGGTGATGGCCAGGCTTTCCCGGGTGCGGGGGTTCATCCGCCACAGCACCAGCAGCCCAACCCCGGCGGAGGAGGAGAGCCCCGCCACCAGAGAACCGAAGCTGAGGGCCCCTTCCAGGTAGAGGCGGGTCAGCAGCACCGAGGCGGCGCAGTTGGGAATGAGCCCCACCACCGCCGCCGCCAGGGGCTGGAGGAAGCTGCCGGAGAGGAGGAGGGAGGCCAGCCGGTCCTCCCCCAGGGCCTCCACCGCGCCGCCCAGCACCAGGTTCACCGCGAAGACAAAGAGAAAGACGCTGGCGGTGTGGCGGAGGGCGGCGGCGAAGATACCGCCCTTTTCGCAGTCGCAGTGGGAGTGGCCGCACAGGTCCCGGATCTCCTCCCGGGGGCTGCCGCCGGCGGGGAAGAAACGCCCCCAAAGCCGGTCCACCGCTGTCCCGGCGGCGATGCCCAGGGCCACCTTGACCCCCAGCAGGGGCAGCAGCGTCCCCGCCCGCTCCGGGGCCCCCAGCAGCATGGGTACCGCCTCGTCGGAGGTGGAGATGAAAACCGCCACCAGGGTGCCGGGGGTGACGATCCCTCCGGCGTAAAAGTTGGCGGCGGCCACCGAAAAGCCGCACTGGGGGATGCAGCCCAGCAGCGCCCCGGTGACCGGCCCCAGGCTCCGGGCCCGGGCCAGGGCGGCCTCCATCCGTTCCCCGGAGCGGTGTTCCAGCCATTCCATCAGCAGGTAAGCGCCGAAGAGGAAGGGCAGCATGGCCAGGGAATCCTCCAGGGCGTGCCGGAGCAGATGCAGCAGAAGCTCCAAAATCAAATCCCTCCTGTGGCAGGGCAATCGGAATCCCCGGAGGGATAAACGCAATTGCGAATAATTTGCATTTGTAATTATAGCGAAAATGGAAAAAATGTCAAGGGAAAAGGCGGCAAAAGCCACAAGAACCAGAAGAGGCAATTGCTTTTTCATACAATTATATGGAAATTAATTGTTCAACTTATTCAATGATTATGGAAAAAAACAGTTGCAATCCGGCCCCCGCCGCATTATAATGCAAGATAAGCACAGGGCTTTACGTTGTTACCGCTTTAAATACCACGGAAGGGCGGTTGTCTGCAGGCAAGGGAGGGCCCTGGGCAAAGAACTTCTGTATGGCCACCGTTTCCGGGAAAGGGCGGCCCAAGGAAAGGAATATCACAAGTATGAAAAAGTTTGCTGCGCTTCTGATGGCCGCCATGATGGTGGCCGCTCTTGCCGCCTGCGGCGGCACCGAAGCCTCCTCCGGTTCCGAGGGAGCCTCCCAGGCCGCCGAGGGGGAAACCATTAAGATCGGCTGCCTTGCCCCCCTCACCGGCGAGGTTTCGGTTTACGGCATCGCCACCTCCAACGGCATCCAGATGGGTGTGGACGAGATCAACGCCGCCGGCGGCATTGGCGGCAAGCAGATCGAGCTGATCACCCTGGACGAGAAGGGCGACCCCACCGAGGCCGTCAACGCCTACAACAACCTGGTGGACCAGGGGGTTGTGGCCATCATCGGCGACGTCACCTCCAAGCCCTGCATCGCCGTGGCTGAGCTGGCCGCCGCCGACAATATGCCCATGCTCACCGCCACCGGCACCGCCGCGGAGATCACCACCATCGGCGACAACATCTTCCGCACCTGCTTTATGGACCCCTTCCAGGGCCAGATCATGGCCAACTTCGCCGCCGATAACCTGGGCGCCTCCAAGGTGGCCGTGATGTACGACACCGGCTCCGACTATTCCCAGGGCCTGGCGGATTCCTTCCAGACCCAGGCTGAGGCCAAGGGCATGACCGTCACCGCCTTTGAGGGCTATGCCACCGCCGACACCGACTTCACCGCCATCCTCAACAAGATCATCGCCACCGAGCCCGACGCCATCTTCGTCCCCGATTACTACGGCGACGTTTCCCTGGTGCTGAACCAGGCCCGCACCGCCGGCTACACCGGCGCCATGCTGGGCGGCGATGGCTGGGACGGCGTCCTGGGCGTTCTGCCCGAGGACCGGATGGAGGTTGCCAACAACGGCTACTTCTCCAACCACTACTCTGCCGCCGATGAGGCCGCCGCCGAGTTCCTCTCCAAGTACAAGGAGCTCTACGGCATGGACGGCAACTCCTTCTCCGCCCTGGGCTACGACTCCGCCTATATCATGGCCGACGCCATTGAGCGGGCCGGCTCCACCGACGCCCAGGCCATCATCGACGCCCTGGCCGCCACCGACATCCAGTGCGTCACCGGGCACATCACCTTTGATGAGAACGGAGACCCCATCAAGGATGTGGCCGTCACCCAGTTTGTGGACGGGGAAGCCGTGCTGGCCGCCAAGGTCACCGCGTAAAGCGCCGTTGTCCGGCCCCCGGGGCCCTGTCCCCTGGAAAAGGGCTTGACATTGAGAGCGAGATTGTTCACAATGGGGTAGAGCAGATCTTTGCTCTGCCCCATTCTGACTTTTTACACGGTTCTGTTTGAGAAATGACAAAAGGAGGGAAGTGCTGCCTATGGACCTGACGGTATTCATCAGACAGCTTGTCAACGGCATCCAGGTGGGGAGCATTTACGCCCTGGTGGCCCTGGGCTACACCATGGTGTACGGCATCGTCAAGCTCATCAACTTTGCCCACGGCGATTTCATCATGGTGGGCGGCTATGTGGCTGTTTTCACCATCCCCTTCCTGGCCCAGTACGGGATGCCCACCTGGCTCTGTATCTTCGCCGCGGTGGCGGTGTGCTGCGTCATCGGCGTCCTCACCGAGAAGATCGCCTATAAGCCTCTGCGGGGGGCCCCCAGCCTTTCGGTGCTCATCACCGCCATCGCGGTGAGCCTCTGCCTGCAGAACCTGGCCCTGATCTTCTTCTCCTCCGCGCCCCGGCCCATGAGCTCGGTCTTTGACCTGCCGCCCCTGGTGCTGGGGGAGATCCAGTTCTCCGGGGTCAGCATCATCACCATCCTCCTTTCGGTCTGCCTGATGGTGGCGCTGCAGCTCTTTATTAAGAATACCCGGATGGGAAAGGCCATGCGGGCGGTTTCCGAGGACGGACAAGCCGCCGTCCTCATGGGGATCAGCACCAACCGCACCATCTCCCTCACCTTCGCCATCGGCTCGGGCCTCGCGGCGGTGGCGGCGGTGATGTACTGCTCCGCCTATCCCCAGGTGCAGCCCTACATGGGCTCCATGCTGGGCCTGAAGGCCTTCATCGCCGCGGTGCTGGGAGGCATCGGCAGCATCCCCGGGGCCATGCTGGGGGGTATCCTCATCGGCCTGGTGGAGAATATGACCCGCCACTTCAATTCCCAGCTGGCGGACGTGGTGGTCTTTTCCATCCTGATCATTGTGCTGCTGGTAAAGCCCACCGGCATCATGGGCAAAAACGTGGGCGAAAAAGTGTAGGGGGGAGGCGAAGCTGTGAAAACGAAGCAACAGGTTTTAAAAAGCTATCTCATCAATGCCATCGCCCTGGTCCTGCTCTACCTGGTCCTCCTCTACGCCATCCAGACCGGGACCATCACCCGGTACCTCCGGGGCATCGTGATGACCATCTTCATCAACATCATCCTGGCCACCTCCCTGAACCTCACCACCGGCTTCCTGGGGCAGATCGCCATCGGCCACGCCGGCTTTATGTCCATCGGCGCCTATACCGCCGCCCTCTTTGTCAAGTACATCGAGAGCACCGGGGTGGTGCTGCTGGCGAACGGCGACCCCACCCCCCAGGGGCAGCTCTTTTTCCTCATCTCCCTGGTGCTGGGGGGGCTGCTGGCGGCGGTGTTCGGCCTGCTGGTGGGCATCCCGGCCCTGCGGCTGAAGGGGGACTACCTGGCCATCATCACCCTGGGCTTTGGGGAGATCATCCGCTCCCTCATCGAGAACCTCTCCTTCACCGGCGGGGCCCAGGGCCTCACCAAGATCCCCCGGCTCTCCACCCTGGAGGTGGTGTATATCATCACCATCCTCTGCGTCATGGTGATGTACACCTTTGTGCGGTCCCGCCACGGCAGGGCCATCACCGCCATCCGGGAGGACGACATCGCCTCCGAGGCCGCCGGCGTCCACAACACCTATTACCGGGTCATGGCCTTCACGGTGGCTGCCTTCTTCGCCGGCATCGCCGGGGGGATCTACGCCCAGTACCTGGCGGTGCTGGGGGCCTCCAACTTCAACTTCAACAAATCCATCGACATCCTGGTGATGGTGGTGCTGGGGGGCATGGGCTCCCTCACCGGCTCCATTGTGGCGGCGGTGGTCCTCACCGCCCTGCCGGAGGCCCTGCGGTTCATCCCCAATTTCTCCGATTACCGGATGCTGATCTACTCCATCGTCCTGATCATCGTCATGATCTTCAAGCCCTCGGGGCTGCTGGGCCGGTATGAGTTCTCCCTCACCCGGCTGCTGGACAAGGCCGCCGCCCTGGTGAAGGGCAGGAAGGCCCAAGGAACTGAGGAAGGGGGTGCCGGGAAATGAGCGAAACCCCTGTGATGAAAGCGGAGCATCTTGGCATCACCTTCGGCGGCCTCCACGCCGTCAACGACTTCAATATGGAGATGTACCCCGGGGAGCTGGTGGGGCTCATCGGCCCCAACGGCGCCGGCAAGACCACTGTGTTCAACCTCCTCACCGGCGTCTACCAGCCCACCGAGGGGAACTTCTATCTGGGCGGGAAGTCCATGCTGGGCAAAAAGCCCCACGAGATGGTGAAGGAGGGCATCGCCCGGACCTTCCAGAACATCCGGCTCTTTAAGGACCTCACCGTCCTGGATAACGTCAAGGTGGCCTTCAACCAGAGTATGCGGTATTCGGTGCTGGGGGGGATCCTCCGGCTGCCCGGCTACTGGAAGGAGGAGGCGGAGATCGACCGGAAGGCCCGGGAGATCCTCTCGGTGTTCCACATGGAGAACGAGGTGGACCAGAAGGCCCAGAACCTCCCCTACGGCCGCCAGCGGAAGCTGGAGATCGCCCGGGCCATCGCCACCGGGGCCAGGATCCTCCTGCTGGACGAGCCCGCCGCGGGGATGAACCCCACCGAAACCGCCGAGCTGATGGAGGCCATCTCCACCATCCGCACCCGGTTCGGGGTTTCCATCCTCCTCATCGAGCACGACATGAGCCTGGTCATGAGCATCTGCGAGCGGATCATCGTGGTGAACTACGGCCAGATCATCGCCGCCGGGACCCCCTACGAGGTGGCCAACAACCCGGAGGTCATCGGGGCCTACCTGGGCCGGGACGAATAGGGGAGGGAAGAAGATGAAAGAGATCCTGAAGGTCACCGGCCTCAATGTGAATTACGGGGCCATCCACGCCATCCACGACGTCAGCCTCACGGTGAAGGAGGGGGAGATCGTTTCCCTCATCGGGGCCAACGGCGCCGGCAAGACCACCATCCTCCACACCATCACCGGCCTGAAGAAGGCGGCCTCGGGCAGCGTCCTCTTTGACGGCGCCGAGCTGCTCACCATCGAGCCTTACAAGATCGTTTCCATGGGGATGGCCCATGTGCCCGAGGGGCGGCACGTCTTCGCCCAGATGACCGTCACCGAGAACCTGGAGATGGGGGCCTTTTCCCGGAAGGATAAGGAAGGGGTCCGCCAGGATATGGAGCGGGTGCTGGAGCGGTTCCCCCGCCTCCGGGAGCGGAGCCGGCAGCTGGCCGGGACCCTTTCCGGCGGCGAGCAGCAGATGCTGGCGGTGGGCCGGGCCCTCATGAGCCACCCCCGCATCCTTCTGCTGGACGAGCCCTCCATGGGGCTCTCCCCCCTGCTGGTGAAGGAGATTTTCGCCACCATTGAAACGGTGAACCGGGAGGGGGTCACCATCCTCCTGGTGGAGCAGAACGCCAAAATGGCCCTTTCCATCGCCAGCCGGGCCTATGTGCTGGAAACCGGCAGCGTGGTCATGGAGGGGGAGGGGAAGGTCCTGCTCCAGGACGACAACGTCCGCAAGGCATATCTCGGGGCGTGACGGCCCCTGCGAAAAACCCCCGGCATAAGCCGGGGGTTTTTGTGTGGGAATTTTTCAATTTCAATCCGGGTTCTCCGGCAGGACGCCGCCGGGATAGACCTCCACCCGGTAAATCTCTGCCGGGGAGGCTTCCGCGATAAAAGCCTCCAGGTCCTCGCTGGGGGCCTCCAGGTAAATTATCACCTGGTCGTGCCAGGGGCTGGTATAGATCAGCGGAATTTCCGGATGTTCCTCAAAGAAAGCGTTCACCGCCTCCAGCGCGGCATCCTGCTCCGCCTTGGAAAACTGGGTGTCCACATACTTCACCGGCACAGGCTCCCCGGGGTATGCCGCCACCAGCGCCTCCACCGGCGCCCGGTCCGGCGTCCACACCTGGGCCACCAAATTTGAATTGTTATCCCCATCCCGCTGGCGGCTGATGCTGGTGTACTGGCTGGGGGAAAGGTTTTCCAACAGGTAGTCGCAGAGGGCGTCCACCGGGGCGAAATTATTTGGGTCTGACTGGCCGGCGGATTGGGAAGAGGAGGCGGGCGGGGCGCTGGATTCGCCGGAGTCAGGGAATGCCTCCGGTTCCTCCAGAGGGAGGATGGAGCGGATGCGGCATTCCCCATCGAAGGCGACCCGGTACCGAGGGGCTTCCCCGGTAACATAGTCCTCCAGGGTGCCGGGGTAGGGCTCGCTGTCCCCGTTTCCGCCGGAAATCGCCAGGCCGTCCACAGTGTACAGGGTATCGTAGCCCTTCTCCACATAGGTCATGGTCAGCTCCATGGCCGCTTCATCCCAATCCAGGATCGCAAGGAGGCGGGGCGGGAAATAGCTGGCCTGGATGAAAAAGAACTGATACTCCGGATCGTAACCGACCGAATTCCCGGCAGTGTTCCGGCGCTCCTTCTCAAACCGTTCCGGGTCCACCAGGATCTCCCCGGCAAGGACGGTATCCACCGTCTGCTGGACGTGTTCGGGGGGGACCCCGCCGGTAGTCAGGGCGGGGGACAGGCCATGGGCCCGGCAAACCGCCTCCAGGGCGGGGGTCTCCTCCAGCCGGGCGGTGCGGAAAACACAGGAACGGATAAGCTCCACATAATCCCACTCCTCCGGGCTGGCAAAGCCCTCCTCCCAAGGGCCATAGTAGGCGAAAAGCCAGAGGTTCTCCCAGCAGCGGGCCAGGGTCCCCTCCAGCTCCAGCCCCGGGGACATCCAGATGAGGGCGTCCTCCGGCATCTCCGCCAGGGACCACCGGATGCCCGGGGCCTCCGCCCAGATGGTGGGGAGGCCGAAGCCCGGCTCCCCCGCGGAGGAGGAGGCAGGCTCCGGGGCCGGAGACGCAGCTTCCTCCGGGGCGCAGGCGGCACAGAAGCAGAGGCAAAGGGCCAGGGCCAGGGGCAGAAGCTTCATGGGGCGGCCTCCTTTCTGTTCACGATACAATCACCTTCCTGCCCTTATTGTATCAGGCCCCCGGGGATTTGTC
>CAJFUT010000090.1 GCA_904420255.1 uncultured Angelakisella sp.
GCGAGGCGTTTGCGGCGCAGCGGCACAGCGACCCCGAGCGGATGCGAGGGGAGCTGCTTGCCGCAAGAGCATGGTTTCCAAAGGGGTTTACCCCTTGGTTGCTCTTTGGCTACTTTCTGGCAATTCAGAAAGTAGCTTCTGCGAACCGGCGGTTCGACCGGAACAAAAATAGAAAGTAGCGCAACGATGCAGAAAAAGGGGGTCGCGGGGCCCTCCCCGTCACAGCCCCCAGATGTTCTCGGCGTACTCCCGGATGGCCCGGTCGGCGCAGAAGACGCCGGAACCGGCGATGTTGAGGAGGGACATCCGCTGCCAGGGCTCCCCCTGCCGGTAGAGGGCGGAGGCCTGCTCCTGGGCCCGGCGGTAGCTGTCGAAATCCGCCGCCGCCATGTAGGGGTCGCCGCCCCGCATATATTCGGCGATGCTGGCGAAGGAGGGCATATGCCGGTTCTTTTCCAGGAAGTCCAGCACCCGGCGCAGCTCGGCGCTCTGCTGGATGCAGCTCCTGGGGTGCCAGCCCCGGGCCTTGAGGGCCTCCGCCTCGGGGGTCTTCATGCCGAAGATGAAGATATTCTCGTCCCCCACCTGCTGGCGGATTTCCACGTTTGCCCCGTCCAGGGTGCCCATGGTGACGGCGCCGCTGAGCATCAGCTTCATGTTGCCGGTGCCGCTGGCCTCGGTGCCCGCCAGGGAGATCTGCTCCGAGATCTCCGCCGCCGGCATCAGGGCCTCGCTCATGGTGACGTTGTATTCCTCCACAAAGGCCACCCGGAGCTTTTCCCGGGCCGCCGGGTCCTTGTCGATGATCTGGGCCAGGTCGCAGATGAACTTGATGATCTGCTTGGCCATATAGTAGCCCGGGGCGGCCTTGGCCCCGAAGATGTAGGTCTTGGGGACAAAGTCCTCCTGGGGGTGATCCTTGATCCACAGGTACTGGTGGAGGATGTGGAGGGCGCTCAGGTGCTGGCGCTTGTATTCGTGGAGGCGCTTGACCTGGACGTCAAAGAGGGTGTGGGGGTCCACCCGGATCCCCCGCTCCTCCTGGAGGAAGGCGGCGAACCGCTCCTTGTTGGCGGTCTTGATCTCCCCCAGCCGCCGGAGCACCGCCGGGTCGTCCCGGTATTTTTTCAGCTCCTCCAGCCGGGAGAAGTCGTGGTGGAAACCGTCCCCGATGAGGTCGCAGATCAGCTCGTCCAGGAGGGGGTTGGCCTGCATCAGCCACCGGCGGCTGGCGATGCCGTTGGTGACATTCTTGAATTTCCCGGGCTCCACCAGATAGAAGGGATGGAACACCCGGTCCCGGAGGATCTGGGAATGGAGGGCGGAAACCCCGTTGACGCTGTGGCTGCCGGCGATGCAGAGGTAGGCCATCCGCACCTTGCCGCAGTAGAGGATGGACATTTTGCCGATCTCGCTTTCCGCGAGGCCCTTGTCCCGCAGCTCTTGGCAGAAGCGGCGGTTGATCTCCTCGATGATCTGGTAGATCCGGGGCAGCAGGGGCTGGATGAGGCCGATGTCCCACTCCTCCAGGGCCTCGGACATGACGGTGTGGTTGGTGTAGGCGAAGGTGCGGGTGACAATGTCCCAGCTCTGCTCCCAGCTGTAGCCGCACTCGTCCAGCAGCACCCGCATCAGCTCCGGGATGGCCAGGGTGGGGTGGGTGTCGTTGATGTGGATGGCGTTCTTCTCGGCGAAGTTGTCGATGGTGCCGTAGACCGACATATGCCGCCGGAAGATATCCCCCACCGCCGCCGCCACCAGGAAATACTGCTGCCGCAGCCGCAGCAGCTTGCCCTCGGTGTGGTTGTCGTTGGGGTAGAGGACCTTGCTGATGACCTCGGCGTAGCTCTTCTGGCCGAAGGCCCCCAGGTAGTCCCCCTGGTTGAACTTCTCCATATCGATGCCGGGGCTTTTGGCCTTCCAGAGGCGCAGCAGGCTGACGGCCTGGGTATCGTAGCCGGAAACGTACATATTGTAGGGCACCGCCATGACGGTGCTGTAGCCCTGGTGGTCCACCATGTGGTGGGCGCCGTCCCACCGCTCCCGGATCTGGCCGCCGAACCGCACCTCCACCGTGTGCTCCGGCACCGGCTCCAGCCAGACGTCCCCGCCGGGGAGCCAGTAATCCGGCAGCTCGCTCTGCCAGCCGTCGGTGATGGTCTGCTTGAAGATGCCGTATTCGTAAAGGATGCTGTACCCGGTGCCGGTGTAGCCGTCGGTGGCCAGGCCGTCCAGGTAGCAGGCGGCCAGGCGCCCCAGGCCGCCGTTGCCAAGGCCCGGGTCCGGCTCGCAGCGGTAGAGGCTCTCCAGCTTCACCCCGTGGCGCTGGAGGGCCTTCTGGAAGGGCTCCACCAGCCCCAGGTTATAAAGGCTGTTCCTGAGGCTGCGGCCCATGAGGAACTCCATGGAGAGGTAGTAGACCTGCTTGGTCCCCTGGGAGCGGCACTCGGCCATGAAGGTTTTGCGCTTCTGCTCCATCAGGTCCCGCAGCACCATGGCGCAGGCCTTGTAAAACTGCTCGTCGGAGGCGTTCTCCGGCTGGACGGACATCTCTTCCCAGAGCTTGCCCACCACCGCTTTATTGATAATCTCTTCCGTTACAACTTCTCTGATCAGGTTCATTTGCGACCCCTTTCCCGGCATCTGCCGAAGGCATACA
>CAJFUT010000091.1 GCA_904420255.1 uncultured Angelakisella sp.
GACAACAATCTATCTTGGCCCGGCGTCGCCGCCGGGCTCCAGCCACCTATCCGGGACCGGCGGGCCGCCGTTATGCCCCTGTGCGGTGTTGCTTCGGGTAGGGTTTGCAGAGCCGTCCGGTCTCCCGGACGCTGGTGAGCTCTTACCTCGCCTTTCCACCCTTGCCGGTTGCCCGGCGGTATCTCTCTGTTGCACTTTCCCTGGAGTCGCCTCCGGCTGCCGTTAGCAGCTACCCCTGCCCTGTGAAGCCCGGACTTTCCTCAGACGCGGCCTTTCGGCCTGCGCCCGCTGTTGTCTGGCACGCTCATTGGGAATGGTGTTCAGTATACCACAAATCCGCCTCCGGGACAACTTTTTTTGGAAAAAACTTGTATTGAAAACGCTTTACCGCTATAATTAGTAAAGTAAAAAGCAAATGCCCCTCATTCCGTTGCCCAAAAGGAGGAACCAAGATGGAATTCAAAAACAGCTATCTGCAAGGAGTTTACGACACCGTCGCCCGCCGCAACCAGGGAGAGCCTGAGTTTCTGCAGGCGGTGCGGGAGGTGCTGGAATCCTTCGAGCCCGTGCTGGAGAAGCGGCCTGAGCTGGCCGAAACCGGCATCATCGACCGCATTGTGGAGCCGGAGCGGTTCATCACCTTCCGGGTTTCCTGGGTGGACGACAGCGGCAAGGTCCAGGTGAACCGGGGCTACCGTGTCCAGTTCAACTCCGCCATCGGCCCCTATAAGGGCGGCCTGCGGCTCCATCCCTCGGTGAACGCCTCGGTGATCAAGTTCCTGGGCTTCGAGCAGGTCTTTAAGAACAGCCTCACCGGCCTGCCCATGGGCGGCGGCAAGGGCGGCTCCGACTTTGACCCCAAGGGAAAGAGCGACGGCGAGGTGATGCGGTTCTGCCAGAGCTTCATGACCGAGCTGTACCGCCACATCGGCCCCGATACCGACGTCCCCGCCGGGGATATCGGCGTCGGCGCCCGGGAGATCGGCTACCTCTTCGGCCAGTATAAGCGCCTCACCAACCAGTTCACCGGCGTCCTCACCGGCAAGGGCCTCACCTACGGCGGCAGCCTGGTGCGCACCGAGGCCACCGGCTTCGGCCTGTGCTACTTCACCCAGGAGATGCTCTCGGTGATGAAGAAGGACAGCTTCGCCGGCAAGACGGTGGTCATCTCCGGCTCCGGCAACGTGGCCATCTACGCCTGCAAGAAGGCCACCGAGCTGGGGGCCAAGGTGGTGGCCATGTCCGACTCCAACGGCTATGTCTACGACCCCGCCGGCATCAACCTGGATGTGGTGAGGCAGATCAAGGAGGGCCGCCGGGGCCGCATCAAGGAGTATGTGGAGGCGGTGCCCGCCGCTACCTATACCGAGGGCTGCCGGGGCATCTGGGGCATCAAGTGCGACATCGCCCTGCCCTGCGCCACCCAGAATGAGCTGGACGGCGCCGACGCCGACAAGCTCATTGCAAACGGCGTCATGGCGGTGGCGGAGGGGGCCAATATGCCCAGCACCCCCGAGGCCATCGAGAAGTTCCAGAAGGCGGGGGTCCTTTTCGGGCCCGCCAAGGCGGCCAACGCCGGCGGCGTGGCCACCAGCGGCCTGGAGATGTGCCAGAACTCCATGCGGTACTCCTGGACCTTCGAGGAGGTGGACCAGAAGCTCCACGACATCATGGTGGGCATCTTCCACAACGCCTACAGCGCCTCCCAGGAATTCGGCGCCCCCGGCAACCTGGTGATGGGCGCCAACATCGCCGGCTTCCTGAAGGTGGCCGACGCCATGAAGTGGCAGGGCGTTGCCTACTGATTCCTTTGACCAGCGCCGCAGCTTTGCGGAGGGAGCCCGGCGGCAGATTTTCCTGCCGCCGGGCCCGGCTTTTTGAAAGAGGCCGGGGAAGCCCTTGCAACCAGCGAGTTGAAGTGCTAAAATATCCCTGTACAGTCAGAACGCCATGGCCCCGGGAAAGGGGCCGGAAAGGAATGAAGCATCATGGAAAGCATCACAGTGAATCTCACCAAAACGCCGAAAACCAGGCCCGCCCCCGGGGAGAAGCTGGGCTTTGGCCGGATCTTCAGCGACCACATGTTCCTTATGAACTACAAGACCGGCAAGGGCTGGTACGATCCCCGGATCGTCCCCTACGGCGACCTGGCCCTTTCCCCGGCGGCCATGTGCTTCCACTACGGCCAGACGGTTTTTGAGGGGATGAAGGCCTATTACGGCGTGGACGGCAATATCCTGCTGTTCCGCCCCGACGAGAACTTCAAGCGCCTCAATGTTTCCAACCACCGCCTCGCCATCCCCCAGATCGACGAGGAGCTCTGCGTGGAGGCGGTGAAGAAGCTGGTGGAGGTGGATAAGGACTGGGTCCCCCGTGAGGAGGGCACCTCCCTCTATATCCGCCCCTTCATCATCGCGGTGGACCCCGTCCTGGGGGTGCATCCCGGGGATGAGTACCTTTTCCTCGTCATCATGTCCCCCTCCGGGGCCTACTACGAATCCGGCCTGGAGCCGGTGCCCATCTATGTGGAGCCCAAGTACGTCCGGGCGGTCCGGGGCGGCACCGGTATGGCCAAGACCGGCGGCAACTACGCCGCCTCCCTCCTGGCCCAGGACGAGGCCCACAAGCAGAACTACTCCCAGGTGCTGTGGCTGGACGGTGTGGAGCAGAAGTACATTGAGGAAGTGGGGGCCATGAACGTCTTCTTCGTCCTGGAAGGGGAAGTGGTGACCCCGGAGCTTCACGGCTCCATCCTCTCCGGCATCACCCGGAAATCCGCCCTGGAGCTGCTCCGGGACTGGGGCCTCAACGTCAGCGAGCGGCGCATCAGCATCCAGGAGCTGGACGAGGCCAACGACAAGGGCAAGGTGCTGGAGGCCTTCGGCACCGGCACCGCCGCCGTCATCAGCCCCATCGGCGAGCTGAAGTGGGGGGACAAGAAGATGATCTTCAACGGCGGCAAGATCGGCCCCCTGACCCAGAAGCTCTACGACACCCTCACCGGCATCCAGTACGGCAGGCTCCCCGACCCCCACGGCTGGAGCGTCAAGGTGTGCAAGGCCGACTGACAAAATCCATTCCCAAGAGAAAAGCCCCCGGCTCATGCCGGGGGTTTTTTTGGAAATAAATTGGCAAATATTATAATTTTACATTAAATTACAGTAAAAAAATGTAAATATTAACAATTTTTAAGTTGACACATAGGGAAAGGTTTGATACGATATGGGCGAAAGGAGGATGAGTCCCATGGGCCGGTGAAATCCCGGTGTCGTGTGTGTGAGGGGGAAGAAATCCTGTGCGCAGGCAAATCTGGAAGGAAAACGAATGATGTGTGCTTGTGAGAAAGGATGTAAGCTATGAAAAGAAAGTTCTTAGCGGTTTTATTGGCAATGGCAACACTCCTTGCTTTTGCGAACATGGGCTATGCAGAAGATATTCGTCCCTTTACGATTTTTGGTGAAGATGAAAGGGAGCCGATTACGGACACAACAAAAAGTCCATATAGCGCCGTTTGCAACTTGACAATTACATGGAGCAACGGTTCGGTAACCTATGGCACAGGGTTTCTGATTTCTTCAACACGGGTTGCGACGGTGGCCCATTGTATGTATAATAGGAGCAACGGCGCAACAGCAACATCTATTATTGTTGCACCCGGCGATACTGTCACTGGACATCCGTATGGGCGGAAAACAGTGACAGGAAGCAGCAATTTCAAGTATCCCTCTCAATATGCTGACCCGGAAACTACAAATCCAACAGCATATGATTATGGTGTTATCAAACTTTCGTCAGCGTTTAGCGGTTCTCCCGCGACTTTGTCATTGGACAAATCATACTCTACAAGCGAGTTTTCCAATATGAATGCAACACTTTTGGGATATGATTATCTTTCTGCAAATCTTTATGAATGCACAGGAAAGATAAGTTATGCAAACAGCACCCGGTTATTCCACAAGATGGACACAGTATCTGGAATGAGTGGAAGCCCTATTCTAGATTCTAGTGGCGATGTTGTGGGAATCAATGCATATGGTATTAGTGGGCAGTCGCCCCCTTCTACGGTGGAAGAAGATTATAATAATTATAATAGGGCAACCCGCATCACTTCGACTGTGTACAACTTCTTGACCAGCCAATAACAATATGGGGGAGGGGAGCTGCGATGAAAAGAGCGGTAATCTGTCTGGCGTGTATATGTATTGTGTTGACAGGCTGCAGCCAGGCGGGAGAAATGCCGACTGCTCCGTCAGACAGCATTTCTCTACCCCCGCAAAGTGAAATTTCTGAATCTTCGGGGGAAACCAGTTCTTCACAGCCATCTGCCGATGACCTACCTTCCCAGGAAAGCTCTCAGGCATTCCCTGACTCCGGCGAATCCAGCACCCCTCCCGCCTCCCCTTCCCAGTCTGCCAGCCAGTCAGACCCAAACAATTTCGCCCCGGTGGACGCCCTCTGCGACTACCTGCTGGAAAACCTTTCCCCCACCCAGTACACCAGCATCAGCCGCCAGCGGGATAGGGATAACAATTCTAATTTGGTGGCCCAGGTGTGGACACCGGACCGGGCGCCGGTGGAGGCGCTGGTGGCGGCATACCCCGGGGAGCCTGTGCCGGTGAAGTATGTGGACACACGGTTTTCCAAGGCGGAGCAAGATGCCGCGCTGGAGGCGGTGAACGCTTTCTTCGAGGAACATCCGGAAATTCCGCTAATCTGCGTCAACCGTTGGTACGACCAAGTGATGATCTACCTGGAGGCCCCCAGCGAGGACCTGGAAGCGTTTATCGCAGAATCCTCCTTGAAAGAGATTTATTTGGTGGAGGTCTACCCCGGCGGCATCCTGCCGGAAAACCCCGATTGAAAAAGCAGAGCCAGCCCATACCCCCCGCCCCTTTGCACAAGAAAGGCCCTGGGGCGGGGGAATCTTTGTGCGGTATTTTGTCTTGCCTGGGGCGGCCCGGAGTGCTATAATGTAAAAAATGCCTGTGCAGGATGGGCATAACTGAACAGCGGAGCCGTACACTGTGCCCCCCGGGGCATGGTGTTTTTTCTGGAAAGGAAGGTTTTGGATGAAGAATCTCACCACCCTCTCGGAGCTGAGCGTTTCGGAAATCCAGCGGATTCTGGATCATGCCTCGGAATTTAAAGCGGGAAAGATTTACCATGGCGCCGAAGGGAAGGTCGTGGCAAATCTTTTTTTTGAGCCCAGCACCCGCACCAACTACAGCTTCCAGACGGCGGAGCTGCGCCTGGGCTGCAAGGTCCTGGCTTTCCAGCCCCAGTCCTCCTCCCTCCAGAAGGGGGAGAGCTTCTACGACACCGTCAAGACCTTCGAGAGCTTCGGGGTGGACGCGGTGGTGATCCGCCACACCGAGAACGAATACTACAAGCAGCTCTCGGGCCTTCGCATCCCCATCCTCAACGGCGGGGACGGCACCGGCAACCACCCCACCCAGAGCCTTCTGGACCTCATGACCATCCGGGAGGAATTCGGCGGCTTTGCGGGGCTGCGTATCGCCATCTGCGGGGATATCCGCCACAGCCGGGTGGCCCACACCAACCTGGAGGTGATGGCCCGGCTGGGGATGGACTGCTACACCGCCGGCCCCCCGGAGTACCAGGAGGACCGCTACCCCCACATGGACTTTGACCGGGCAGTGGAGGAGATGGACGTCATCATGCTCCTCCGGGTCCAGAACGAGCGGCTGGAGGAGGCCATGAGCATGACCCCCGCCCAGTATAACGGGAAGTACGGCCTGAACCCCGCCCGCCTGGCCCGGATGAAGCCCGGGGCCATCATCATGCACCCCGCCCCCTTCAACCGGGGGGTGGAGCTCACCGACGAAGTGGTGGAGTGCCCCGCCAGCCGCATCTTCCCCCAGGTCACCAACGGGGTCTATGTGCGGATGGCCGCCTTCCGCTACTGCTTCGGGGACTGAGCCCCCAATGGCCGGGACAAGCCCGCCCTCCGGCGGGCCCCGGCAGAAACCAGGAAAGGAGAGGAAGCCATGAAGGAGCTTTTGAAGGGCGGTATGGTCTACCGGCAGGGCGCTTTTTCCCGGTTGGACGTGGCCCTGGAGGGCGGCGTCATCAGCGGGGTTGGTGTTTCCATTTCCCCCGACGGCTTTGACCGTGTCGCCGATATTTCCCCCTTTTATCTTGTGCCGGGCTTTGCGGATGTTCACGTCCATCTGCGGGAACCCGGCTTTTCTTATAAGGAGCGGGTGGCCACCGGCACCCTGGCCGGCGCCCGTGGGGGTTACACCGCCCTCTGCGCCATGCCCAACCTCCAGCCGCCCCCGGACAGCCTCCCCCACCTCCGGGCCCAGCAGGAGATCATCGCCCGGGACGCCGTGGTGCGGGTCTACCCCTACGGCTGCCTCACGGTGGGCCAGACCGGCCGGGGGGAGCTGGTGGATTACGAATCCATGGCCCCCTGTGTCCCCGGCTTTTCCGACGACGGCAAGGGGGTCCAGGAGGAGGCCCGGATGCGGGCCGCCATGAAGCGGCTGGCTCCCCTGGGCAAGCCGGTGGTGGCCCACTGCGAGGACGAGAGCCTCTTAAACGGGGGCTATATCCACGACGGGGAATACGCCCGGGCCCACGGCCACCGGGGCATCTGCTCCCGGAGCGAGTGGGGTCAGGTGGAGCGGGACCTTCGCCTGGTGGAGGAAACCGGCTGCCCCTACCACGTCTGCCACGTTTCCACCAAGGAAACGGTGGAGCTGATCCGCCGGGCCAAGGCGGAGGGCCTGCCGGTGACCTGCGAAACCGCCCCCCATTACCTCACCCTCTGCGACGAGGACCTCCAGGAGGACGGGCGGTTCAAGATGAACCCGCCCCTCCGCGGCCGGGAAGATATGCTGGCCCTGGGCCGGGGGCTGCTGGACGGCACCATCGACTGTGTGGCCACCGACCACGCCCCCCACACGGCGGAGGAGAAGGGGAAGGGCCTGGCCGGGAGCCTCATGGGCATTGTGGGGCTGGAAACCGCCTTCCCCGTCCTCTACACCCGGCTGGTGCTGCCGGGGCTCCTCACCCTGGGGGAGCTGGTGGAGCGGATGGCGGTGCGGCCCCGGGAGATTTTCCGCCTCCCCGGCGGGAGCATCGAGGCCGGGGAGCCCGCCGACCTAGCGGTCCTGGACCTCGCGGAAGAATATACGATTGACCCGGAGCGGTTCTGCTCCATGGGCCGCAGCACCCCCTTCGCCGGATGGAAGGTCCGGGGGCAGGCGGTGCGGACGATGGTAAATGGGAGGACAGTATGGGAAAAGCCTTTGACCGGAAAATAGTGCTGGAAAACGGCCAGGAATTCTATGGCTTCGGCTTCGGGGCCAGGAAGGAGGCCATCAACGAGATCGTCTTCAACACCTCCATGGTAGGGTATCAGGAGATTCTCACCGACCCCTCCTACACCGCCCAGATGGTGGTGATGACCTATCCCCTCATCGGCAACTACGGCATGACCGACGAGGACAACGAAACCAAGGTCCCCACCATCGGCGGCATGGTGGTGCGGGAGTATAACGACGAGCCCTCTAACTTCCGCTACACCAAGACCCTGGGGGAGGTGATGGAGGAAAACGGCATCCCCGGCATCAGCGGGGTGGATACCCGCCGGATCACCCGGATCATCCGGGACCAGGGCAGCCAGAAAATCATGATTACCGACCCCGGCACCCCCCTGGAGGAAGCGGTGGCGGCCATGAAGGATTACCAGCTCCCCCGGGATGTGGTGAGCCGGGTCAGCTGCCGGAAGAAGTGGTATTCCCGCACCCCCCGGCACCGTTTCAGCGTGGTGGCGGTGGACTGCGGCATCAAGCTGAACATCGTCCGCTGCCTCAACCAGTTCGGCTGCAACGTCACGGTGGTGCCCTGGAACGTCACCCCGGAGGAGGTGCTGGCCCTGCAGCCCGACGGCCTTTTCCTCTCCAACGGCCCCGGGAACCCGGAGGACGTCCAGCCGGTGATCCGCCTGGTGCGGGAGCTGCGGGGGAAGCTGCCCATCTTCGGCATCTGCCTGGGCCACCAGATGATCTCCCTGGCCTACGGCGCCCGGACCTATAAGATGAAATTCGGCCACCGGGGCGGCAACCACCCGGTGAAAAACCTCCTCACCGGCAAAATCGAGATCACCAGCCAGAACCACTCCTACGCCGTGGATGTGGATTCCCTGGCGGGGACCGGCCTGGAGCTGACCCACCTGAACCTTCTGGACAACACCGCCGAAGGGGTGCGGTGTGTCCCGGACCGCATCTTCTCGGTGCAGTACCACCCGGAGAGCGCCCCGGGGCCCCAGGATTCCAAGTACCTGTTCGGACAGTTTATCAGCCTGATGGAAGGGGAGGGGAAGAAGAATGCCTAAAAGAACCGATATCAAGAAGGTGCTGGTCATCGGCAGCGGCCCCATCGTCATTGGCCAGGCCGCCGAGTTCGATTACGCCGGCACCCAGGCCTGCCTGGCCCTCAAGGAGGAAGGCTATGAGGTGATCCTCATCAACTCCAACCCCGCCACCATCATGACCGATACCCACATCGCCGACAAGGTGTATATGGAGCCCCTGAACCTGGAATATGTGGCGAAGATCGTCCGCTACGAGCGCCCCGACGCCATCGTCCCCGGCCTGGGGGGCCAGACCGGCCTGAACCTGGCGGTGCAGCTTGCCAAAAAGGGCGTGCTGGAGGAATGCCAGGTGGAGATCCTGGGCACCAGCTTCGAGAGCATCGAGCGGGCCGAGGACCGGGAGCTTTTCAAGGAGCTCTGCCAGGAGCTGGGGGAGCCGGTGCTGCCCTCCCTCATCGCCAGCTCCATGGCGGAGGGCCGGGAGGCCGCCCGGAAGATCGGCTACCCGGTGGTGCTGCGCCCCGCCTTCACCCTGGGGGGTACCGGCGGCGGCTTCGCCGACAACGAGGAGGAGCTCGCCGAGCTGATGAAAAACGCCCTGAAGCTCTCCCCGGTCCATCAGGTGCTGGTGGAGAAGAGCATCAAGGGCTACAAGGAAATCGAGTATGAGGTGATCCGGGACCATAACGACACCGCCATCACCATCTGCAATATGGAGAACATCGACCCGGTGGGGGTCCACACCGGGGATTCCATCGTGGTCTGCCCCAGCCAGACCCTCACCAACCGGGAGTACCAGATGCTCCGGGACAGCGCCCTGAAGCTGATCCGGGCCCTCCGGATCGAGGGGGGCTGCAACGTCCAGTTCGCCCTGGACCCCCACTCCTTCGAGTACTACCTCATCGAGGTGAACCCCCGGGTGTCCCGGTCCTCCGCCCTGGCCTCCAAGGCCAGCGGCTACCCCATCGCCCGGGTTTCCGCCAAGATCGCCGTGGGCCTCACCCTGGACGAGATCCCCATCGCCAACACCCCCGCCAGCTTCGAGCCCACCCTGGACTATGTGGTCACCAAGATCCCCCGGTTCCCCTTCGATAAGTTCTCCGACGCCTCCAACCGCCTCTCCACCCAGATGAAGGCCACCGGCGAGGTGATGAGCATCGGCCGCACCATGGAGGAAAGCCTCCTCAAGGCGGTCCGCTCCCTGGAAACCGGCGTCTGCCACCTGTGGCACAAGAAATTCGACCTCTACACCCGGGAGATGCTCCTGGAGTATATCCGGGAGGCCACCGACGACCGGATTTACGCCATCGCCCAGCTCATCCGCCTGGGGGCGGACCTGGGCCTCATCGCCTCCGCCACCAAGATCGATATGCTCTTCCTCCAGAAGATGAAGAACATCGTGGACTTTGAAAAAACGGTGGCCGACGCCCCCATGGACCTCACGGTCCTGCGGGAGGCCAAACGGATGGGCTTCTCCGACAAGTACATCGGCAGGCTCTGGGGGATGAGCGAAGGGGAGATGTTCCGCCTCCGCCAGCGGGAGGGAATCTTCCCGGTCTATAAGATGATCGACACCTGCGCCAGCGAATTCGAGTCCTACGTCCCCTATTTCTACTCCACCTATGAGGACGAGAACGAATCGGTGGTGAGCGAAAGGAAAAAGATCATCGTCCTGGGCAGCGGCCCCATCCGCATCGGCCAGGGGGTGGAGTTCGATTACTCCACCGTCCACGCCATCTGGGCCATCCGGGAGGCGGGGTACGAGGCCATCATCATCAACAACAACCCCGAGACCGTTTCCACCGACTACACCACCAGCGACAAGCTCTATTTCGAGCCCCTGACGGTGGAGGACGTGATGAACGTCATCACCCTGGAGCAGCCGGAAGGGGTGGTGGTTTCCCTGGGCGGCCAGACCGCCATCAACCTGGCGGCCCCCCTGGAGGAGCTGGGGGTGCGGATCATCGGCACCGACGTGGCCGCCATCGAGAAGGCGGAGAACCGGGACGCCTTTGAAAAGGTGATGGAGGCCCTCCACATCCCCCAGCCCCGGGGCCAGGCGGTCACCAACATCGAGGACGGGGTCCGGGTGGCCGCCGACATCGGCTACCCCGTCCTGGTGCGCCCCTCCTACGTCCTGGGGGGCCGGGCCATGCAGATCGTCGCCAACGAGGCGGGGCTGCGCCACTACCTCCAGACCGCCGTGGAGATCAACACCGAGCAGCCGGTGCTGGTGGATAAGTACATCCTGGGCAAGGAGCTGGAGGTGGACGCCATCTGCGACGGGGAGAACGTCTTCATCCCCGGCATCATGGAGCTGGTGGAGCGCACCGGCATCCACTCGGGGGACAGCATCAGCGTCTATCCCACCTTCTCGGTGAGCCAGAAGGCCAAGGACACCATTGTGGACTACACCGTCCGCCTGGGGAAAGGCCTGGGGATCATCGGCCTTTATAACATCCAGTTCATCGTGGACGCCAGGGAGGATGTCTATGTCATCGAGGTGAACCCCCGCTCCTCCCGCACCGTCCCCTTCCTCTCCAAATCCACCGGGGTGCCCATGGCCAACATCGCCACCCGGGTCATCCTGGGCCAGAGCCTACGGGACCAGGGCATCACTGAAACGGTGGGGAAGGAGAAGAAGCGGTGGTACGTCAAGGTGCCGGCCTTCTCCTTCTCCAAGATCCGGGGCCTGGACGCCTACCTTTCCCCCGAGATGAAGTCCACCGGGGAGGCCATCGGCTACGACGACAAGCTGAACCGCGCCCTGTATAAGGCCCTCCAGTCCTCGGGGATGAACGTCCAGAACTACGGCACCATCTTCGTCACCATCGCCGACCGGGACAAGGAGGAGGCCCTGCCCCTCATCCGCCGGTTCTATAACCTGGGCTTCAATATCGAGGCCACCGCCGGCACCGCCGAATTCCTCAAGAAAAACGGCATCAAGACCCGCACCAAGCGGAAGATCAGCGAGGGCAGCGAGGAGATTCTGGATTCCATCCGGGCGGGTTATGTCAGCTACGTCATCAATACCCGGGCCATTCTCTCCGGCGTCCACAATGAGGACGGCGTCGCCATCCGCCGCTGTGCCACCCAGAACAACATCACCATGCTCACTTCCCTGGATACGGTGCGGGTGCTGCTGGATGTGCTGGAGGAAGTGACCATTGGTGTCTCCACCATCGACGCCGAGTAGCTGCATGGGAAGATTTTTCCGGAAAAGGTTTTTCCGGCGCCCCGCGGACTGCGGCAAAGGCCCCGGACCGGGGGAGAAAACGGCGCCCGCCCAAGGGCAGGGCCGCATCAAAAAGGAGAAAAGGAATATGCGCGATTACAAGGCTGAATTTGAAAACAGGGTGGCGTTTATCCGAAAACTGCTGGAGCAGAGCGGCGCTGGTGGAATCGTCTACGGCAACAGCGGCGGCAAGGACTCCGCCCTGGTGGGGATTCTCTGCAAGGCGGCCTGCGACAACACCGTCGGCATCATCATGCCCTGCACCTCCAAACGCAACTACGGCAGGGATACCGTCGATGCCATGGAGGTGGCGGCGCAGTATCAGATCGAAACCAGAACGGTGGATCTCACCCCTGTCAAGGAGGCGGAAATCAAAGCCCTCCAGGGAGTCGCCCAGCCGAGCGGGGCTGCCCTGGCCAATATGGCGCCCCGGCTGCGGATGCTTACCCTCTACGCTGTTGCCGCCTCGGAGAACAGGCTGGTGGCCGGCACGGGGAACAGAAGCGAGGCCTATGTGGGCTATTTCACCAAGTGGGGGGACGGAGCCCACGACTTCAACCCCATCGCAGACCTGACTGTCACGGAGGTTTACGAGTTCCTGCGCTACCTGGAGGCCCCTGCCTGCGTCATCGACAAGGCCCCCTCCGCCGCCCTGTTTGACGGGCAGACGGACGAGGGGGAGATGGGCCTCTCCTACGCCGAGCTGGACGCTTATCTCATGGGCGGGGACATTCCGGAGGAGAAGCGGCAGGGCATCGAGCGGATGCACCGGGCCAGCGAACACAAGCGCCGGGGGATTGCCGCCTATCAGGGATAGGCCGGGCGCATCCTTTTCGGGCAGGCACACGGCGCGCAGGGCGCCGGAGACGCTCCCTTTCGGAGGCTCCGGCGCTTTTTTTGCAGGCTGGAGCAGCCTTCAAGTTGTCCGGTTCTTCCGGCTGTGCTATACTTTTCCCAAAAGCTCCCCTGCATCCCGGCGGCAGAAGAGCCGGGGCAGGGAGAAAACGGGAGGAATCAGCTTGAAATATCGGGAACTGGGAAACACCGGGCTCATGGTCAGCGAGATCGGCATGGGCTGCGAGGGCTTTGCCGGGGATGAGTGCCGGGAGGCGGCCCGCCTGTTCGATGCGGCCCAGCGGCTGGGAATCAACTTCTTTGACCTTTACACCTCCAACCCCCAGGTCCGCGCCAGTGTCGGGGAAGCCTGGCGGGGGAGAAGGGAACGCTTCATCCTCCAGGGGCACATCGGCTCCGTCTGGAAGGACGGACAGTACAAGCGCAGCCGGGACATCGGAGAGGTGAAAGAGGGCTTTGAGGAGCAGTTAAGGCTTCTTGGGACGGACTATATCGACATTGGCATGATTCATTACTGCGACTCCCTGGCCGACTGGGAGGAAATTGAGAAAGGCCCTGTGCTGGCCTATGCTCTGGAGCTGAAGCAGAAGGGCGTCATCCGCCATGTGGGGCTGAGCAGCCACAATCCCCAGGTGGCCCTGCGGGCTGTGGCAACGGGGAAGATTGAGGTGCTCATGTTCAGCGTCAATCCCTGTTATGACCTCCAGCCCGCCAGCGAGAATGTGGAGGACCTGTGGCGGGAGGAAAACTACCGGAACCCCCTGGTCAACATGGACCCTCAGCGCCAGGAGCTCTATGAGACCTGCCAGCGGCTGGGGGTGGGCATCACAGTGATGAAGGCTTTCGGCGGCAGCGACCTGCTGGACGCGTCCCTCTCCCCGGCGGGAGTGGCTCTGACAGCCCATCAGTGTATCCACTATGCCCTGTCCCGCCCGGGGGTTGCCTGCGTCCTGGCGGGGGCCCGCAGTGTCGGCCAGCTGGAGGAGAGCGCCGCCTATGAGGACGCTTCCGATGCGGACCGGGATTACGCTGCCGCTCTGGCCTCCTTCCCCAACATCAGCTGGAAGGGCCACTGTATGTACTGCAGCCACTGCGCCCCCTGCCCCCGGAAGCTGGATGTGGCTTCCATTACCAAGCTGCTGAATCTGGCCCTGGCCCAGGGGGAGGTGCCGGAGACGGTGCGGGACCACTATGAGCTTTTGGGCCATTACGGCGGGGAATGTATCCGCTGCGGCGCCTGTGAGAGCCGGTGTCCCTTTGACGTCCCTATCATGGAGAATATGGCCAAAGCCCGGGAGGTTTTTGGAAAATAGCGCCCCGGCCGGCAAAGCGGCCGGAAACTTTCGGCAAGGAGGATGCCTTGCAGGCATTGCCGGCCATTTTAAAGAGGTATTGGACGGCAAAGGGAAACAGGTCTATAATACAGTCAGAAGAAAAGGGGCCTGTCCCGGGAGGCTGCCTGCTCAGAAGAAGCCGCCGCAGGCTGGACGTTCTGCAGGCGCAGTCTTTTTGGGCAGCGGTCGGAGTCCGTTTTTCAAGGAGCCGCCCGGTCTGTCCCTTCGGCCCCGGAGCGGGGCCGTTTTTTCAGAGACGAAGGAGGTTTTTGCCATGAAATATCTCGACAGGGAAGCCTTTGAAAAAGTCAACGTCTTTGGCATGGGCGTTCCCAATGATGCGTTTGCCCAGTATTTTATCGGCCGGTCTTTCCTGGCCCCCCTGACCGGTCCGGAGAGCGGTCTGCCCCTCTCCAACGTCACCTTTGAGCCGGGCTGCCGCAACAACTGGCACATTCACACCGCCAAGAGGGGCGGCGGGCAGATCCTCATCTGTGTGGCCGGCGAGGGCTGGTATCAGGAGGAGGGCAAGCCGGCAGTGAGCCTTGTCCCCGGCGTTGTCATCACCATCCCCGCAGGCGTCAAGCATTGGCACGGCGCCAAGGCGGACAGCTGGTTCAGCCATATCGCCATCTCCGTCCCCGGAGAAGAGTGCGGCAATCAGTGGCTGGAGCCGGTGAGCGACGAGGAGTACAAGGCGCTGTAGAGCGCCGCGCCTTCCCGTCTGCTGCCTGAGCCTGTTTTTTCTGCAGCAATTTTCTTTCTTTTGTACTTCTTTTCTCCTCTGTGGCAGCCTCCCGGCGGCCGGGCTTCCTTTTTTGGGAGCCTGTGCCGCCGGGAGGCTGTTTTTTGCGCGGCAGAGGCAAAAACGCTTTGGGCTTTGATTATATTGGCAAAAATTGAGCGACGGATTTGTCAAAATAGACGAGAGGAAGCCCCTTGTATTTGGAGGGCAGGCGTGGTATTCTATAACTGTATTAAATGAACTAGTACAGATAATACGATACGGGCGGGAACGCTTTGACCCGGAAGGAGGAAAACCATGTTCCAACTGGATTTGCAAAGCCGGGTGCCCCTCTATGAGCAGATGAAAAACCGCATTGTGGAGCTGGTGGCTTTTGGCGCGCTGCAGAAGGATGAGCAGCTGCCCTCCGTCAGGAGCCTGGCAAAAGAGCTGGGCGTCAACCCCAACACAGTGCAGAAGGCTTACCAGGAGTTGGAGCGCCAGGGGATTCTTTATTCTGTCCCCGGAAGGGGCAGCTTTGTGGCGGACCCGGCGGGAAACGCCGGATTTGTCCGCAGACAGGCGGCCGAGGAGCTGCGCAAGGCTCTCTTGTCTGCCAAATCCAAGGGCCTGACCCGGGAGGGCGCCCTTGAGCTGACAGAGGAGATCTACCGGGAAAACAGCGGGGAGAAGGAGGCGGAAAATCATGATTGAAGCGAGAGAGCTGACGAAGCATTTCGGGGATTTCACAGCCCTGGACGCGCTGACAACCCGGATTGAGCAGGGCTCCATCTACGGGCTGGTCGGCTCCAACGGCGCGGGGAAATCCACTTTCATGCGCCTGATTGCCGGCGTCTATAAAGCCGACGGCGGGGAGATTCTGGTGGACGGCCAGCCGGTGTTTGAGAGCCCGGAGAAGAAGGAGGAAATCTTCTTTTTGGCCGATGAGCTGTTTTTTCTTCCCGGGGCGACCATGAACACCATGGCGGAGTTTTACGCCGGGATTTATCGGAACTGGTCCTGGAAGCGGTACGGGGAACTGTGCGGCCTTTTCCCCATCCGCCAGGATCGGAAGATTGCCACATTCTCCAAAGGGATGCAGCGCCAGGCGGCCCTGGTGCTGGCCCTGTCCACAAGACCGAAAATCCTCTTGCTGGACGAGGCTTTCGACGGCCTGGACCCGGTCATCCGCAACCTTCTGCGGCGGATTCTGGCGGAGGATGTGTCCGACGGCAGTGCCACCGTGCTCATCGCGTCCCACAATCTGCGGGAACTGGAAGACCTGTGCGATCAGGTGGGCGTCCTTCACGGCGGAAAGATTCTGTTCCAGCGGGATGTGGACGACCTGAAGCTGGGCTTTCACAAGGTCCAGTGCGCTTTCCGCCCCGTGCCGGAGCGGGAGGCTTTCCGGGAGCTGGAGCTTCTTCAGTTTGACGCTCAGGGCAGCGTCGTCAACCTGATTGCCAAGGGAACCAGCCGGGATATTGTGGCGGCGGTGGAGAAGCTTGGCCCCTTGTTCGTCGAGACGGTCCCCCTGACGTTGGAGGAGGTGTTCATCCATGAAATGGAGGCGGTTGGATATGACTACAGCAACATCCTTTTCTGAGCGGCCCGACAGCACGTTTCGCGGCAAATTTTCCGGCGTGTTCCTGGCTGCCCTGAAAAAATGCCGCTCCCTGAGCATCTTTTACTGGGTTTTGTCCCTGGTGGTGTTCCCGCTGATGTATTATCTGAGCATCGCGGCCCTGCCCGAAGTGCCGGCGGAGTATTCTTACTTCCCGCTGACGGGCTACAGCGAGATTTACAGCCTTTTCACCCTGTTCCTGTTCACGCCCCTTGTCTGTGTGATGCCCATCGTCTTTGGGTGCCAGATGTTCTCCTACCTGCACAACAAGCGGGCAGTGGACGTCTACCACGCCCTGCCTGTCAGCCGCTCCACCCTGTTCTGCGGCAACACGGCGGCGGGGCTTGTGGCGGTCAACGCCCCCATAGCGGTGGATTTCCTGCTGGTGGAGGTCATCGCCCTGCTCAACCGCTCCGCTCTGGGACAACATTACCATCCGGCTGCGATCCTGGCGGATCTGCTGGGATGGATGACGGTGGCCTCCGCTGTTTTCATGGTGACGGTCCTGGTAAACGCGGTGATGGGCACCATGTTCGACAGCGCCGTCTTTGCCCTGGGGCTCTGCGGCATGGTGCCGGTGCTTCTCCTGTTGACCCGGTGGATGCTGGAAACGTTGCTTGTGGGCTATGTGGCGGAAGGGAAGCTGATGGATTTCAGCTATATGATCTTCTATTCGCCCTTCACCGTGCTGTTTCCCCGGCTGACTTCCGGGCGGGAGGTCTCCGGAGAAGCCCTGGAGTTTCTGCGCAACAGCCATATCGCCCTGGCGGTTTGGGCCCTGGCGGCAGCGGGCCTGTTCTTCTGGGCCCGGTGGCTCTACCGCCGCCGTCCCAGCGAGCTGGCGGAGAGGACGAATATGCCCACGTTCCTCAACACCCTGATGAAATATGTCGTCTCCTATGCCGGCGGCGTGATTTTCGGGGAACTGTTTTTCTATATGCTGGACATGGGAAAAGGCTTCTTTGTCCTGGGGGCCGTGCTGGGCAGCGCCATGGGTTTTGCCGTCCTGGAAGTCATCACGGCCCGGGGCCTGAGGAGTTTCCCCAGGGCATTTCGTCCCATGGCGATTATGGTGATCCTGCTGGGTTCTGCTGCCGCCGTGCTGTCTTCCGGCGGCTTCGGCTACAGCACCCGTGTGCCGGATGACGCCGTGAAGGTGGAAATCCTGGATTACGACGGGGAATACGAGGTTTTGACCTGGAGCGAATACGGCTGGGATTACAGCACGCGGGGCCTTTCTCTGGAAACCCCGGAGGCTGTCGCCCTGGCGGAGGAGTTCCATCGGGCCATTCTCCAAAACTTGGATCCCTGGGAGTACGAGCACGGCGCCGGCTGGGAGGACAGCCTTCAGTTCTCCCCCACCTTCCGCTACACCCTGCCGGACGGGAAGGAAGTCTCCCGCTATTTCCAGCAGCCCTCCCGGGAAGCAGCCGGCGGCGCTTTCCAGAAACTGCTCATGAGTGAGGAGGTCCTGCGGGAAACTCATCCGGCGTTCCTTGTGACAGCCGGACAGGTGGAGAGCATGATCTTCAGCGACCGGCTGGGTTTCTCCCGCGAGGAGGTTTCCCTGACGGAAGAGCAGGAGCAGGCTATCCTGGACGCCATGGGCCGGGATCTGCTCTCCATGTCCCAGGAAGAGTATTTTAATCCCGGCCGGGATTACGGTTACGTCTACCTGATACTGGAGGATAGGGTTCTCACCCCCGGGGAGCGGTATCCCACCCGGACGAATATTGTTCTCACCAGCGCCTACCGGGAAACCATGGCGCTGCTGGAGCGCTACGGCCTGGGGGAAATGTTTGACGTGACGGCCGAGGATGTGTCCGAGGCGGCTGTGGGCGACTATGTAACGTATGCCGAAGGCAACGGCTTCTTCTTTAGCGGCGGGCAGGACATCGGCGCCGAATGGTGCTTCACGGAGGGCCGCGAAGATCTGGGCTGGGCCTTTACCGATGACGAGGAGGAGATCCGGCAGCTTCTGGACGCAGGACGCCTCCGGATGCCCGCCGGGGAAGAGCCGTGCGTTGAGGTGGTCTTCCGGTCCAGGGACGATGGGATGACGTCCTCCCTGATGGTGCCCTGGGAGGATATCCCTGCCGGGATTCAGGCAGAAAAAGAGCGGCAGAGCGACTCGGAGCAGGCAGTGATTGCCCAGGCGGCGGCAGACTCCGACGTTGCAGTGTCCGACGTTCTGGTGATGACGAACTGAGTTGGGAAAGGAGGGAACCGGCATGAAATCCGGCAGACAGAAGCGGTATGTCCATCGGTATGATGAGGTGGCGCCCCGGCTCTACCGGTTTGCCCTCCTCCTTATCGGGGAGGAGCTGGAAGCGTCCCAGGCGGTGGAGCGGGCGTTCTTCCAGGGGGCTTTTCTGGCGGACACCCCCAGAGAAAGCTTCCTTGTGGGGATGTACCGCCTGACTTACGAGGAGGCCCGGAAGGGAGCCCGGCGGCTGGAGGCCCAATTCCCCGAGTTTGAGGGGGAGGAAATTATCCGCAGCGACCAGCACCGCTTTTTCCTGGCACTGGATCGCCTGGCATTTGAGGACCGGGCAGCGGTTCTCCTCTGCCTTCTGGAGGGGCTGTCCGCCGAGGCGGCGGGCGCCGTCATCGGGGAGGCCGCCTTCCGGGTGGGGCTCCGCCTGGAACGGAGCCGAAACTGTTTGGCCAATCATGTCCCTGCCCTCCGCTGCCGAAGCATTTGACGGCGCCGGATGGGCGGAAAACGGCCCCCGCTGTCCTGAAAGGGCGGCGGGGCGCTCTTTTTGTGGAGGAAAAGTCTTTCCCGGCATGACAGAAAAAGGCTTTTGTGGTACAATAGCTCCGAGAAAGATTCGGGCTGTTTTGATACCGCCTGTATTTTTTAAGAATGTTTCAACTGAACAAGGGAGGTTTCTTCGATGAAACTGATGATTGCGTCCGACATCCACGGCTCCGCCTACTACTGCCGGCAGCTCTTGGAGGCTTTTGACCGGGAGGCGCCGGACAAGCTGCTGCTGCTGGGGGATATCCTTTATCACGGCCCCCGCAACGACCTGCCCAGAGATTACGCCCCCAAGGAGGTCCTGGCGATGCTCAATGCCCGGAAGGCGGACCTTCTCTGTGTCCGGGGCAACTGTGACACAGAGGTGGACCAGATGGTGCTTCAGTTCCCCATCCTGGCGGACTACTGCCTGCTGTACCTGGACGGGAAAACCGTCTTTGCCACCCACGGCCATGTCTACAACTGCGACAGTCTGCCGCCTCTTCAGGAGGGAAGCTATCTGCTCTACGGCCACACCCATGTACCCTGCCGGAAGGAGAGCCAGGGGATCATCTGCCTGAATCCCGGCTCCGTCTCCATCCCCAAGGAGGGAAGCGTCCACGGCTATATGACCTATGAGGACGGCTCGTTCCTGTGGAAGGATTTGGAGGGCAACGTATGGCAGCGGGACCCGGAGCTGTGAAATATTTGTAGAATTTGTGGAAAATATTCCTAAAAGTATTTTCAGGATGAAATAAAAACAGGAGGGAAGCAGCCCGCAGGGCCGCTTCCCTCCCTTTTTTGCGCAAAAAGCCGGGAGGCTCTCTATTCCACCGTGACGGATTTCGCCAGGTTGCGGGGCTTATCCACGTCGCACCCCTTCAGGCAGGCGGTGTGGTAGGCCAGGAACTGGAGCGGGATGATGGCTCCCAGAGGGGCGAACAGCTCCGGCAGGGGAGGGAGAGTGATGAGAATATCGCACAGTCCCTCCGGCAGGCTGATTCCCGGCAGGCAGACGGCGATGACCATGGCGCCCCGGGCCTTCACTTCCTGGATGTTGCTGACGGTCTTGGCCGCCAGCTCCGATTCCGTCAGCAGGGCGACCACCGGCGTCCCCTGTGTGATGAGGGAGATGGTCCCGTGTTTGAGTTCCCCGGCAGCGTAAGCCTCGCACTGGATGTAGGAGATCTCCTTGAGCTTGAGCGCCCCCTCCAGGGAAAGGCTGTGGTCCTGGCCCCTCCCGATGTAAAACATGCTGGAGACGTCCCGCAGGGACTGAGCCGCACGGCTGCAGTCCTTCTCCAGCTCCAGAGCCTGGGGCAGGAGGGAGAGGGCCTCCTGCAGCCTGCTCACCAGCCCGGCACACGCCTCCCGGGGGAGGATTTCCCGCTCCAGCGCGGCCCGCAGGGCGATCAGGTACAGGATTCCCACCTGGACGGAGTAGCCCTTCGTGGTGGCGACGGCAATCTCCGGCCCTGCATGGGTGTAGAGGACAAAGTCCGCCTCCCGGGCGATGGAGGAACCGGCGACGTTGACAATGGCCAGAGTGGGCACGCCCCGCTCCTTTGCCAGCCGCAGAGCCGCCAGGGAGTCCGCCGTCTCTCCGGACTGGGAGATGACGATGACCAGATCCCCCGGTGCCAGGATGGGGTCCTGGTAGCGGAACTCGGAGGCGATTTCCACCGTCACGGGGATGCGGGCCAGCCGCTCGATGGCCCAGCGGCCCACCTGGCCCGCATAGCTGGCGGAGCCGCAGGCAGCGATGTGGATGTGGGAAACGCCCCGGAAAAAGTCCGGCGCCAGCCCGTCGGAGGAAAAGTCCGGCAGGCCGTCCGCCAGCCGCGGGGAGAGGGTGTCCCGCAGAGCCTGGGGCTGTTCGTGAATCTCCTTGAGCATGAAGTGGTCGTAGCCGCCCTTCTCCGCCTGCTGCACCGTCAGGGTGGAGGTGAGCAGCTCCTTCTGGACAGGATGGCCCTCCCAGTCAAAGAACTGGATAGCGTCCGGTGTCAGGACAGCCATCTCGCCGCTCTCCAAAATGTAATACTGTTTCGTGTAGGGGAGGATGGCGGGAATGTCCGAGGCGATGAAGCTCTCCCCCTCCCCTCTGGCGGCGATGAGGGGGCTGGCGTTGCGCACGGCATAGACCCGGTCGGGATAGTCCCGGAACACGATGCCGAAGGCGAAGGCCCCCCGCAGCCGCTTCAGAGCCCGGATGATGGCCTCCATGGGGTCGCCCTCGTAGAGGGAATCGATGAGCCGGGCGGCCACCTCCGTGTCCGTCTCCGAGACAAAGACGGCGCCCTGCTCTTCCAGTTCCCGGCGCAGCTGGGCATAGTTCTCGATGATGCCGTTGTGGACAAGGCTCAAATGCTTCGCCGTATGGGGATGGCTGTTCGTGTCTGACGGCGCGCCGTGAGTGGCCCAGCGGGTGTGGGCAATCCCGCAGTGGGAGCAGTGCTCCTGCCCTGACAGGCGCGCTTCCAGATTGGAGATGCGGCCCTTGGCCTTCACCGTCTCCAGGCGCCCCTCCTCAAAAAAGGAGACGCCCGCAGAGTCGTAGCCCCGATATTCCAGGCAGCGCAATCCGTCCATGAGAAGGCCGACGGCCTCCCGTTTTCCTGTGTAACCAACAATACCACACATATGTTTCCTCCGTCTCTCCCCCGAAAGGAAAGGGGAACAGACCCCATGGCGGCCCCTCTGTTTCCCGGTTGCCCGGGGGTTTTAGAGCCGTCTGCGCGCTGGGAGCGCGGGGAGACATCCGCCGAATGTTTCGATTCTTCTCCCACCTCGTCGGCCCCCAAAGGGGCCCTGGCGCTTGCGAATGAGGACAAAAGAGGTGCGGTTTCTCTGTAAGAAAGCGCGGCCGGCCCTGCCTGAGCGGACTCCGCTGGCGTTGCCGGTTTTGCTCGGCTTTTTTGGCGGAGCGGATGCCCAAAAGGCGTTACCGGCGCGGCCGTTTCTGCGCAGAAAACCGGACGGCTTACAAAGCCATCGCCGGAAATGCGGGAGCGCAGCCGCCTGAGTTCATTTCTCAGCTGGATACCCGGAACCCTGCCGGGTGCAAATAAGCAGCCGGCAGACCCCGGAGACTGCGGGGGCGCCGAATAAGGCTTCAGCCCGGAGAGGATCAGAGTCAATAAAAAACTGTGGACAAAGGATCCTGTTGCTGCAGATCCTGCCGGAGACGCAGGTGCTCAAGAAATCCGGGCCTCCAGGGTGACGCCGAAGCGATCGGCCCTGCAGAGCCTGCTGGGCTGATCAAGAGACGATTTTTCCGGGGACTGGGTGCAGGGCCCGGGCTTTCCGGGGTGCAGTTCTCTGGACGAGACTTCCGGTCTGCCGCCCGGAGCGGAAGCCCGCCGCCCCTCTTTCTATCCTATGTTATGATATTATATCGTTTTTGTGCGGGGAAGTAAAATGTTTTTTGTGAACGGAAGGAAAACTTTGCTTTCCCGCCCGGCGGATGCTGTTCCCTGCCGGGCAGAAAAACAGGCAGCCGCCGGAATTCCGGAACA